>JAHECI010000150.1 GCA_024641825.1 Desulfobacterales bacterium
TCCGGGTCCTGTAAGATAACGTTGTTTTTGGGGACTTCGTCGCTGTATTCGGATCCTTCGACTTTTGTATTCAATCCCAAATCCGTTAACAGCTCGAGAACATAGACCACATCTTTTCCAATCAGATCCGGAACCACAACCGTATCTTCACTTTTGATGATGAGTGTGAGGGTCAAATACGCACTGCCGGCAACAATAAAAATAAATACAAAAAACAGCGCAGTAATTTTTATTACGCGTGGGATCACTTTATACGTTTCATGGGGATGGAAAAAAAACCATCCATGTTGTGAAGATGGGGAGAAGTTTTAAAATATCCATCTTCTGTTATCAGAGAACGTGCTTTAACGGGCAATCCGTCCAGACTTTTTTCTATAGCAAAATCCGAATGTTTATTCAAAAAACCTTTTATCACCGATTCATTCTCTTCGGGTTCCGTGCTGCAGACCGCATATACCAGAATGCCGCCCGGTTTGACAAGATCTGCCAGGTTATCCAGAAATTTCGACTGTCTTTTTTGATGATCGGACAAATCCAGTTCCGATATGCGCCATTTTGCATCCGGATTTCTTCTTAAAACACCCAGGCCCGAACAGGGCGCATCTAACAGAATACGGTCAAATTTTTTATAATCTTCTCTGTCGAAGGGTTCGTTGAGATCGTGGGGGCGGGTGGTCACGATGGAAATCCCCAGACGAGTCATCTCGGATTCCAGCCGGGCCAGCTTTTTTTTGTTTTTATCCATGGCCATGAGTCTGCCGTGGCTGTTCATCATCTGGGCGATATGTCCTGTTTTTCCCCCCAGACCGGCACATGCATCCAATACGGTTTCACCCGGCTTCGGATTCAGAAGAAGCGTCACCAACTGCGCGGCTTCATCCTGGACCTGGAACAGCCCGTCTTTAAATGCCGCCAGTTCCGGAATAGATTTCTTTGGGCTCAAAAAAGAGACCCCGTCCGGAGCGTAGGGGGTGTCATCAACCTTTTCCACATGGTCTTTTAGGAAAACTTTGAGTTTTTTACGACGGGACCTAAGGGTATTGCATCGTGCGGTTATGGGAGGAATGGTGTTGATTGCATCGCAGATTTGCCCGGTCTCTATGGGCCCGAACCGATCCAACCATCTTTTTATCAGCCATCTCGGTAGCGACTTTGTTACCGCCAGCGCCGATACAGGATCATTTTCAAGGTCCGGAAAAGGAACCTGGTCATATTCTCTGGCAGCATGCCGCAGCAGGCCGTTTGCAAAGCGCACCACGTAAGGTGCGGCGACAGATTTTACCATTTCAACCGATGTGTTCACTGCCGCCGACACGGGAATTCGGTCCAAAAATATGATCTGAAAAAGTCCGAGGCGTAAAATATTGAGAACCTTTGGATCGATTTTGTCCAAACGGGTTTTTGAAAAATAGTCTATGATCCAATCGAGCTTCCCTTGCCACCTCAGAACGCCGTATACCAGGGCTTGGACCAATGTTCGGTCCTTTCTTGATAAACGGGTATCTTTAGAAAGACGCTCCTCAAGAATGCTATCGAGGGTTTTATGCCCTTTATCAAGGGTATTCAAGATATAGAGCGAGGTTTTCCGTGCCGTGTCGGCCATAGGCATAAGTCCTTGGATGTCCGGTCGATTCTATGCTGACAGGATTTATAGACCTTCTCAGAATAACATTCCGTTTCAGCCGCAGAATCATTCTGCGGCTTACTGAAATTGCGACAGTAAGCAATTCAATCGGAACACATTTTTGGGAACTGCTATAGATGTCAGTGCAAAATTGTTCCGGGAGTCAAATGGTATCCGCGCAGAAAATCTTTAATCAAAAGACGCTTTCCGGACGATCCCTGAATCTCCATAATAGACAAAACGCCTTCTCCGGTGGCGACCCGAAGTTCATCGGGAAATCCCCTGATCACGGTACCGGGAGTTTCGGGCGTATCCATGAAAATGGGCCGGGCCTTGAAAATTTTAAGGCGTTTGTTTTCATGAAAGGTGAAGGCGCCGGGCCATGGGGTGACCCCACGAATGAGCGCTTCTAAGGCCCTGGCCGTCATCGTCCAATTCAAACGGCCGTCATTTTTTTTAAGAAGAGGTGCGTATGTGGTTTGGGAATGGTCCTGTGGAACAGGATGTATTTTTTCGGTTTTAAAAGAATCAAGGCTTTGGATCAAAAGGTCTGCGCCCAGTTGGGCCAGACGGTCATGAAGGGTCCCTGAAGTGTCGTCGGGCATAATTTCAATTTTTGAAGAAAGGAGGATGTCGCCGGTGTCCAGACCTTCATCCATTAAAATAATCGTGATCCCGGTCTCTTTTTCTCCGTTTATGATCGCCCATTGGATCGGTGCAGGCCCGCGATATTTCGGGAGGAGTGATCCATGAATATTTAGGGTCGCAATTTTTGGAATTGCGAGGATATTTTTGGGAATTATGTGACCAAAAGCAACCACGACAATGAAGTCGGGTCGGTGTTTTTCCACCAGGTCCGAGAACTCGGCCGTTCGGATGGATGGCGGCTGAGTGACCTCGTATCCCAGGTTTATGGCAACCTCTTTAACCGGCGGCGGAAAGACTTTGCGGCCGCGTCCTTTTGGACGGTCTGGCTGGGTGACCACCAACGCAACGTCTTGGCCGTCTTTGTGAAGCGCATTCAGGGCGGGTACTGCAAATTCCGGTGTTCCCATGAAGATTGTTTTGGCTGTTTTGTTCATGTATTTTTTAAGTTCTTTTTAACCTTTCTTTTGTATATTCCTCTTTTTAAAGCGCTGATGCGGTCTATGAACAAGATGCCGTTTAAATGATCGATTTCGTGCTGGAGGACCACCGCCAGCAATCCTTGGGCTTCCATGCGAAACGGTTTCTCATTTCTGTCAAAACCTTCCACCAGAATAGAGGCCGCGCGTTTGACATCGGCTCTGAAATCAGGGACACTCAAACACCCTTCTTCTTCTGAAATCGTCGTTCCTTCTTTCGATACGATCCTGGGATTAACCAGGACCTGTAAAGATCGTTCCGAGTCTGGGGGTGAGACGTCGTAAATGAGGAAGCTTTGGTTAATGCCCACCTGTATGGCAGCCAGACCGATGCCGGGTGCTTGGTACATGGTGACGGCCATACGCTCGATCATGTTCTGGAGTTCACCGTCGATGTTTTTAACCGGATGGGTCGGCTCACTGAGGAATTTGTTCGGATATGTTAGTATCTCCATGGTTGCCGTGTGTAAATTTCTATTTGTTTCCGGTGTGTCCGGGTTAACTGTATTATTTTCTCCGTTTTTCATATGAAACCTGTAATACGTTTACGCTGGTTACCATTGCGGATATAAGCCCGACAATGATAACAGGAAATATTTGAATGGCATGATTTGCCAGAGTATAGCCTGCCGCATCTTTTGAAGAAACCCCGAAAAGCAACAGGGCAAAGACCCCCCCTGCCTCCCAAATTCCCCAGTAGCCCGGAACAGAAGGCAGCGCGATAAAAAAACAGATTATAATCATCACCGCGGTGATTTCAACAAACGACAGTTCTATGCCCGGGCAGCCGAGGGCCATTAAATAATAAGAAAAGGCCGCAAGACCCCAAATAAAAAAAGATAGGCCGATACAGGCACATATCTTTTTCGGATATTTAACCAGGGTAAAACCAGAGGCAAAATTGTCGACAAATCTCACCATGGGTTCGCAAACTTTTTTTAAGATTCTTTTTTTAAATTCCGGTCCTGCAAAGAAAAGCATCGACGGAACTCTTGTGATTAAGCCGTTTATAATGTTTCGGGTTTTGCCGAAGCCAACCAGGGCTATCCCGACAATCAGTATCAAAAGTAGTTTAAACGTCCCTTCACCGGCGGCCACCAGTGTTGCCCTGTTGAGATGGTACCCGCCGAAAACAATATCGAGATCAGGATCAATTTGAACCGTGGCGAGCATTACCGCCAAAAGAACAATCAGTATGCTGACGTCAAAAAAACGTTCAGCAGCTACCGTTGCAAGCCCTGTGGAAAATGGAATATTTTCCTTTTTTTGCAAAACGGCAGGTCTCGCCACTTCCCCAACTCTTCCCGGCAGGATGCAGTTGATCATAAAACCGATCATCAGGGGATGGAATGCCCCCCAGAAACTTATTTTGCCGACGGATTCAAGTATTATCTTCCATCGGTATGCTCTTAGGGCAAAACTGATTAAAATAACCAGAACCGACGGAAGTAGCCAAAAATAATTGATCGATGCCAGATAGACCAAAAGCTCATCAAATGGAACATTTCTAAAGGCCAGATACAGTGCGAGAACAGATACGGCCCCACCCAAAATCAGTGAAATACGGATGTTTTTTTTCATATTAATATCACTAAAGATCGGAGTTAAGGCGGCGCTCAAAAAGTGTTCCACATTTTTGCGCCCCGATCTATCCCGCACGTGCAGGATATGAGCCCGCCTCGAGCCTTTTCCCGGGGGCCTGTCGGTTCCTGAAAAATGTAATCCTAATTGATCGTAAACAAACTGGAAAAATTATTATAAGGGCTTAGTTTTTTTATATGTTTTTTAGATACTAATGTATTTTCAAACCGCTTCTATGGATGAGATATAATTCTTTAAATACAACCCCATTTTGTTTACCCTTCGGGAAAGCTTATGATACCCCATCTCCATCGTTATCAAGGGCTCGCAGTAGCCGACTACTGCGAGCCCTTGATGCCTTGAAGCTGGGGCATCCTAAACTTTCGCTCAATTAGGATGTAAATTTATTTCTTCGCGAACCTTAAACAGAAGGATCGAGGGTTATTAAGACAGGATTTTGCGTGCCTTTTCGATATCGTTTCTGATGGCATCGGATAGTTCGGCAATATCCGAAAATTTTATTTCGTCTCTGATGCGCTGTACAAAATTCACACGGATTTTCTGCCCGTATATGTTTTCGTTAAAATCGAGAATATGGACTTCTACGGAGAAAACACCATCGTCAAAAGTGGGGCTGTAGCCGATATTGGCAACCCCCTGATATTTTTTCTCCATGCAATCTACCGTGACCGCGTAGACCCCGTTTTTTGGACACAGTTCATCATGGAGCGTAATATTTGCCGTGGGAAATCCAAGGAGTTTACCGCCTCTATTCCGTCCCGTGATCACAAGCCCCCTGATCTGGTAATAGCGGCCCAAAAGTTTTTTAGCCTCGTCCACCTCGCCCGCCATGACGAGCTCACGGGTCCGAGTGCTGCTGATTCTGTTCGGCAAGCCCTTGGATGTCTCAACCCAGTCGGCGACGATGACCTCAAATCCGAGATTGTTTGCAAAGGTTTGTAAAAGATCTAAATTCCCCTCACGATTTTTGCCAAATGTATAATCTTTTCCAACAACAATGGCCTTCATGCCAATACATTTTAACAGAAGGTCTTCAACAAAGTCCTTGGCCGAAATTGCGGCAAATTCTTTGTTAAATTGAATGCATATAAGAACATCTATGCCTGAGTTTTCAATAAGTTCCACTTTCTGTTCGTTCATCGTTATGAGGGGCAAATGTCCATTTTGTTTTAATACGCGAACCGGGTGCGGGTCAAAGGTCATGACAATGGAGGTGCCGCCGATGCTATCGGCCTTTTCTATCACCTCGTGAAAAAGCGCCTGATGCCCGATATGGACACCGTCGAAATTGCCGATGGTAATCACGGCATTTTTATACGGTTTTTCAATCTGATCGATATTTTTAACGAGTTCCATTATAAATTTTCCAAGCAAGTAATATGGGTCTTGACAAAATAAAAGAAAGGTTTATATAAGATATCTTTTATATTAAATCAATCCTTTTAAGCCACATTGTTCATGCCGAAGTGGCGGAATTGGTAGACGCGCTAGGTTCAGGGTCTAGTAGGGGTTTCCCTGTGGGAGTTCGAGTCTCCCCTTCGGCACCATAACAAAAACGAATTCATCGGGCCCTTTTTCTTATATTTTTAAGAGAGGGCTTTTTTTGTTTTAACCGATGATTATAGTATAAAATTGTTAAGTTCTAATCTAAGCTCCTTTGGTCGATTTTCAAGGTGCTAACCTGTTTTTTTTCTTTATTTTTTTGGCCCTGAAATGCTAAAGATTAAAAAATGGCCGAAAGGTTATGAAATTGGGGGGTATGATAACGCCCTTTAATATCATGAGGATATGGAGGTGACTTCTGAAATACTCGAATAGTTTCTGGAAATTTTTTGTGTCCGTGAAGCTTACCGTGGTACTTTTGCTGTCGATTGCCGGCACGTCGATTTTGGGAACGATTGTTCCCCAAAATCGAGATCCTGCTGCATATTTCAGGGCATACGGAGAATTTGTTTACAAACTTTTCGATGTGCTCGGTATTTTTGACATGTATCATTCATGGTGGTTTCAGTTGCTGTTGCTGTTGCTGACCGTAAACATTGTTGTATGCTCAATAGATCGTATATCTGCTACCTGGAAAATTGTATTTGTCAAGAATCCTTCGTTCAATCTTTCAAGGTTCAGAAACCTTTCTCAAAAGGAAACGTTTGCCGGCGATCATCCCCCTAAGGAGTTGGGGAAAATATATCAACCGATTGTTTCAAAATCTTTTGGATATACCCGGGTTGAACAGATCGACAAGGGAGTATGTATCTTTGCCGAAAAATGGCGGTGGACACGCCTGGGGGTTTATGCGGTTCATCTGAGTGTCATTTTGTTGTTACTCGGCGGCCTGATGGGCTTGCATTTCGGTTTTGAAGGATTTGTCAATATTCCCGAGGGTGAAAAAGTTGACAGCATCCGGATCAGAAATACCGGGGAAATCCATCCACTGGGGTTTGAAATCAAATGCGAAGATTTTAATCTCAGCTTTTACAACAACGGCGCGCCCAAGGAATACCGATCGCGTTTAACCATTATCGAAAAGGACACGCCGGTATATCAGAAAGATATCATTGTAAACGACCCGCTTCGTTATAAAGGGGTTAATTTTTTTCAATCCAGCTACGGCAAGATGCCCTCGAATTCCACTTTTAAAAACAAGACTCCGGCGACGGATCCTTCCGGAGAGATCACCTTAAATTTTACCAACAGAGAATCCGGGACGTCATTGCGGATCAAGACCGTTCTGGGTAAGCCGGTGGATCTCCCTGGAGGTTTGGGTAAGTTCGTTGTTGTGGAATATATAAAAGGGGCTGAATTCCGTGGACAGAACATTGGGGAAGCCTATAAGGGGATTCTGACCCCAGCGGACGGAAACCCTTTGGACGTCCTGTTGCCGTTGCATTTTCCGAACTTTGATCGTATGAGAAAGGGTGCTTTGGTTATTTCTGTGGCAGATCAAGAAACAGAGGCCTTCAACTTGGGTGAAAGATCCGATCAGCGGTATTACACCGGTCTCCAGGTGACCAAAGATCCGGGAGTTTGGTTGGTGTATGCAGGATTTATCATGATGAT
>JAHECI010000151.1 GCA_024641825.1 Desulfobacterales bacterium
AAAATATATCGCCAAAAAATACAAGGAAGCGGTGGAAAAGGGATCTTGGTATCACTAATGACCCTTTTAGGAGATCTTTTCGGCAGATGAACCCAAAAGGGTTCTCCGGAAGTTTTGAATTGGCTGCCCATAAAACATAAAGGATGATGTCATGGAGTTCAAGTTCTGTCCCTTTTGCGGAGAGCCATTGCAGACCAAGGCGAGACGTCATCATCGAAGAATGTTCTGCGATCCCTGTGGATGGACCCATTATAAAAATCCGACCGTGGGGGTTGCGGTGGTTTTGTTAAAAGATGACGAATTGCTCCTGGTAAAGCGAAACGGTTCTTATCCGGGGATGTGGTGCATCCCCTGCGGCCACGTTGAATACGATGAAGATGTTCGGTCGGCGGCCGCCCGAGAGTTCAAAGAAGAAACCGGTCTGGATGTGGATGTCGGAGATGTTTTTGCCGTTCATTCAAATTTTCACGATCTGGAAAAACAGACCGTGGGGATATGGTTCTTGGGAACATGTACGGGCGGTGAACTAAAGGCCGGTTCAGATGCCAGCGAGGCAAAATTCTTTCCCCTGGATAATCTCCCCGAAGAATTGGCATTTCCAACCGATGTTCTGGTGTGTGAGCAACTTAGGTTTAAGCTATTTCAAAACTTCCGGTGAGTGATTTTCGAGTCTTTTGTCCCAACGCCCTCGGGGATACAACGGGTAAAATTTGGTGCAGAATCCGAAAGACGGCCGAATGCTTCATTGATCTGCCGGTTCCAGATCCTGGGGAGTTGCCAATACTTCTGATATATCAAGGATATCCAACTGCTGTTTCAGATTGGCCATTTGTTGATTAAAGCGGTCACGGTATTCTGTTCCAACGGGTTCAACCGACGGAATATCTTCCTTGGATGGATTCACCTGCCTCCCGTTTTTCCAAAATCTATAACAGAGATGAGGACCGGTGGCCAAGCCGGTGGATCCCACATATCCGATAATCTCTCCTTGCCTTACATTTCTGCCCCGCTTAATTCCAGGGGCAAATCTAGACATGTGAAGATACTGGGTTGAATACACCCCGTTGTGTCTGATCTTTACATACCGGCCGTTATTTTTATCATAACCGGCTTTCACAACAACGCCGTCGCCGGTACTCATAATCGGCGTGCCGGTCCTGGCGCCATAATCTATTCCGAAGTGGGCTTTATATTTTTTTAGAACCGGATGAAACCGTCGTCGGGAAAAACCCGAAGTGATTCTGGAAAACTTTATCGGTGCTTTGAGAAATGCTTTTTCCATGCTGTCGGCCTGTTGATCATAATAACTTCCGCGACCCTCCTGCTCAAAATAAAAGGCATAGAATTTTTTGTCGTTATGATCGAACCTGGCCGCCGTTATCTTGCCGATTCCAATCGGCTTTTTTTCAACAAATATTTCTTCAAAGACCACCCGAAAGGTATCGTCTTTCTGGAGATGATGAAAGTCGATGGCCCATGCGTATATCTCTGAAAGTTTGATGGCCAGTTCAATGTCCAATTGTTGTTCCGTAAGGGCGTCCCACAGAGACGATTCAATCCGTCCGGTAACGGTTTTTGTTTGAAGCTGCACCGGCTTTTTACCCAAAGTAACTTTTATTGGATCGTCGAAATCGAAGACAACATAATCGACGGGATTGAGTTCGTACACAAAATAGCGAACCTTTTTCGAAGCATCGGTGCTGTGGATGATACAAAACGGATTTCCGGCTTTCATCGTTCGTACGTCAAATACGGCTTTGGATTCCAAGGCGGCATCATGGATTACCGAATTGGGGACATCATATTTCAACAGGATGTCAGAGAGATTTTGATGGGGTTCAAGCGTGTTTTTGACAACGTCCAAATCATCGCAGTCGATACCATATTCAACACGATGCGGTTTCAGAACCGGGGGATTGTTCTCAGCCGGCGGTGGTACCTTCTCCGTAACGTCCGAGCAGGCAGATAGATATAAGATTGATAGGATCAGCGCCGGCAGAATTTTAGATTTAAATTTTTGATAATGTTTCACGATGTTTGTTTTATGGGTCCTTGGATGTCTTTTGGGGTATTAATTTCGACGGGACAATCCCTAATTGATCAAAAGCCGAAGATGCCCCGGATCTACAGCGTCAGGGGGCGGAGCCGTCCTGGACGACTTTCAACCCTTGACGACATCGGAAACAGGGTGTCATCGGCTTGTCCGTTTTCTCTACAGGTATTAGGGTAAAAGACTTTTGGGAGTTAATCAATACTTTATTGACACGGTATGGACATGACCGTAATAATCTGTTAGGATTATAAATACAGAAACACGAAAACAGAAAAGGGGAACGATGAACCTTCAAAAACAGATAAAAAAGGATTTGTCTGCTGCAATCAAGGCACAGGATGCCCCAAAAAAAGACGCCCTTCGGGTTATTTTGGGAGAATTTGCAAGACTCGATAAAAAAGAGCTTTCTGACGATGAGGTGGTAAAAATCCTAAAAAAATTGTTAAAATCCGAAAAAGAGGTGTTGGAACAGAAAGGTCAAGGGACGGAATCCGCATTCATAGGGATTGTTGAAACGTATCTCCCCAAAATGGCCGCTGAAGCTGAAATTCAAGAATGGATAAAACACAACATCGATTTTGCCCAATTCAAAAACAAGATGCAAGCCATGGGGTCGATTATGAAGCATTTCGGAGCCGCGGCAGACGGAAATTCGGTTAAAAAAATCTTGCAGCAGATGTAAATTGACAGGCCCGTATGGACTGGGGTTAGGACGTCCCGTTTTCTGAATATTGCTGGATAACCTTTAAATACATATTTTTCGGATATAGACCTGTCAGAGAAAGGACATTTTCCTTGTTTTTGACAAAAGCGACATGGGGGATGCCGGTTACACGGAAGGAACTTGCAAGTTCGCTGTGCCGGTCGATGTTGATTCTGTAAATGGCCACGATATCTTGGTTTTCTTTACCGATTTTTTCGAGAACCGGAAAAAGTTCTTTACAGGGCGGACACCAGTCGGCATAGAAATCGAGAACCAGGAGACGGTCTTTGGATGTTTCCATGATGTTATTAAATTGTTCCAGACTTTTTATGCTCCCAATAACCGAATCTTTGGCCGAATCTTGGGGTTGGTTGCCGGTATTGTTTCCGCACGATACCATAACCCAAAAGAAAAATACCGTAACAACGGATATGAAAAATCGCACCCAACGGGTGTTATATTCTATATTTTCTGTCATGTTAAAACGTCCGTTCGAACAAAGCGTTTGATTTAAAATCACGGATCCATGATTGGAAAAAAGTCAAGACCGAACATTAACGGCGTGTACGGTGTTAGATACCTGACAACGTATGTATTTGCAAACAAAAAGATCGGCCGGTTGGGAACAAATTTTGGGCCTTGATCGATGGAACTGTTATCAAAAACCTGTATAACGTGATGACGCAGCCCCGAATAATTTATTTTTTTGTGGGACTCTATGGTTTAATTTCAATCCTGTTTATTGCTGTTCCGCCCCTTTATGCCGATATCTATGTCTATGTGGACAGCCAAGGGGTGCTCCATTTCACCAACGTCCCCACATCCTCCAACTATAAGATCTTTATCCGTGAAAAACCGGACGGATCCTTGAAATCGGACGTCACCCGGCGATATGATCGATTAATAACCGAAGCCGCTGAACGGCACGGCGTCGCCTTTTCATTGCTGAAAGCAATGATAAAAATAGAATCGGATTTTAATCCCAGGGCAATTTCAAGGGCCGGTGCCATGGGGCTGATGCAAATCATGCCCGAAAACATCAAGCGGCTGAACATAACAGATCCTTTTGACCCTCGGGAAAATATAATGGGGGGGACGCGGTATCTAAAACAGATGATCGATCGTTTTAAAGGAAAGCTGCCGCTGGCGTTGGCCGCCTATAATGCAGGGCCCAATATCGTTGAGCAATATCAGCGGATTCCCCCTTACACGGAAACGGAAGATTATGTGGAAGCCGTTATGAAATATTATTCCATTTTTAAAAAGGGATAGGCCATTTCAAGACCGTCCGACCCTCAATTGAAAATCACATCTTTATCCAATACCGTCCCCGCCTTAATCACCGCCTGAGATTTAAGGTCGTTTGTTATGACAACCCTGTTTTTTATGGCGACATTGGGTTCAAAACGGACGTCTCCCCGGATGGTCAGTGATTCGCAATCCACCAGCGAAGGGATTCCATGGATGAATCTTTCATCGAAAAGATCGATGTTGCCGTAATATCTCGGATCGAGATCGATCTGTATGATTTTTGAGCGGACCTTGGGATTTAAAACCAGATGGTTTTCCTTTGAAAAAATAAAACGGTCGGACCGAATCGCCAGCAGTTCGTTGCATTTTTTTACCGGGAGAAACCGGGAAAGGGGAACCTGAATCAGCGTTGCACCTTTAAAAAGGGATATGGCAGCGCCCATGGCGGTTTCGACCTGATATACTTTTGGGCTTTTTTCATCCCGGGGATCCAGGGTTTTGGGGTTTCGGATCAATGGAAGCGTGATAATTCCTTGTTTTTCAAGGAGGCGATCAAGAGCCTCGAGATGGATCCAGATATTGTTGGTGTTAAAAAACCGGTAACGTTTTATGTCTCTGAAGGCACTCAGTTCATTTTTGGGGCACTGGGCCGACTCCCGCAGGGTCAGACCACCGTCCTGATGCCTTGCCACGTGCCCGCCTTTGACATCTGTGGGCGTTCTGGGGGCCACTTCCATCATAAACGGGAATCTGTTTTCGGAAAAGTATCCCAAAAGCGATTCATCTAAGGTTGCCCCTAAATTGTCCGAATTTGAAATGAACGCATATTTGACGCCCTGGTCGAGGAGGTTTTTTAGCACTCCGGATGTATAAATGGCCGCGTATATGTCGCCATGGCCAGGGGGGTTCCATTCCAGTTCGGGATTCTCCGGCCAGGTTGCCGGCGCGAAATTTTCCTGGAGAACCTTTGGAAATTTATTCTGGAGAAACAAAAGGGGCCGGTCTGACGGTTGGATCTTGGAAAGGGTGTCAAGGGTGTCGTCATGGGTACTGAAACTGTTCATCAGGGCCAGTTTAACCGGACCTTTTTCCGTCTGTTTTAATATGATTTCGAGGAATGTTTTTCCGTTTTTTACTTCCAAAAGAGACTTGGCCCGGGTAAGGCCCATGCTGGTGCCGAGGCCGCCGTTGAGTTTTATCATCACCGATTTCTTTAACGCATTCCGTCCGGCTTCAGCATATTCTTCAAGGTGGGTTGCATCTTGGACTTCATTGGAAGCAATCGGCCGCAAGTCTCGGTCGGAGATAAGCCCGGTTTCGCCGGAAACAATTTTTTTATAATAATACGCAAAGGTATCGATGACAAACGGGTGGAGTCCGGCACTTTCCATCTTTGACATAAATGACAAAAGGTGTTTCGGTGGATCTTGATTTTTCTGCATCTTGATTTTTCTCCATCCAAAATGATCAGAAGACCCCGGGGATAGATTGCAGGAAAATGCTAACGCTAAAATTGAAGAATTCGGGCGGAGACCCTCAGGCAGCTCAAGCTCGTTCGCTTCCCTCACAACTGAAATATTGGAACCATGGGATAATGGGTTGCGAAAGGAATTGGAATGATCGTGTTCCTTCAACCCAACGTTCCACTATTCCAAGATTTCAATATTCCAGCGTCCATGGAAGCGGCATCAACCAGGAGCTATTAGATCTTTAATTTCAAATAATCGTAGAATTCCCGAGACGTTCAATTATAATGCGCAGCTTCCCAAAGGGTTCTTCGTTAAAAGCCACATAAATTACACACCGGCAGCTTGTGAAACGGCGTCCAAGAACGTTTGTCCAAATGGTTTCAGACGAGGCGTTGAACTGCGCCCGCTCGTCATGAGAACTCCGGGTTAAATCGGTTCGATCCAACCCACAGGATCGTTGGTTTTCCCATATTGGATGTTTGTCAGCTCGGTGTAGAATCTGTTTGCCACGGGGCCGACCTTGCCGTCACCGATGGTGATCACTTTTTCGCCATACTTGATTTCTCCCACCGGTGAAATCACCGCCGCAGTCCCTGATCCGAAAATTTCGTCAAGCTTTCCGGTGGCGTGGGCATCGAACACTTCATGGATGCTGATTTTCCGTTCGGAGACGTCTATACCCCACTGTTTTGCCAGATTGATCACCGAATCCCGGGTGATTCCGGGAAGGATGCTGCCGGTTAACATGGGTGTAATCAGTTTGCCGTCGATGACAAAAAATATATTCATGGCGCCGACTTCTTCAACGTATTTCCGCTCGACGCCGCACAGCCAAAGTACCTGGGTATACCCTTGCCTGTGGGCCTCTTCGGCGGCATAGAGACTCGCTGCGTAGTTGCCGGGGGTTTTGGCTTCACCGACACCGCCCGAGACCGCACGGACATGGTGGGGGGTGACCCATATTTTGACCGGGTTAAAGCCTTCGGGGTAATAGGCGCCCACCGGAGACAAAATGATAAAGAAGCGATAGGTATGGGATGCGCGAACACCCAGATAGGGATCCGTAGCAATGATGGTGGGACGGATATAAAGAGAGGTTCCCGGAGCGCTGGGCACCCAGTCTTTTTCAATGGTTAAAAGTTGTTTGAGGGCATCCAAGGCGAACGCTTCATCGACCTGCGGTATGCACATGATGCGGGAAGAGTTGTTCATCCGTTTGAAATTGTCCCGGGGACGGAAAAGCTGTATGGCTCCGGAATCAGTCCGGTACGCTTTGAGTCCTTCAAAAACTGCTTGGCCATAGTGAAGGACCATGGTGGCCGGATCCATATTGAACGAACCATAGGGCTCTATGCGCGGGTTGTGCCATCCGTCATCCGGATTGTAATCCATATTAAATATGTGATCTGTGAAAATCGAACCGAAACCCAATTTGGAGTCATCGGGTTTTGCTTTTAATTTTTCTGCTTTGGTAACGGTCAGTTGCATTTTACCCTCCCCGGAGATTTTATTCGAAGCCATCTCAAAATAAAGATTTTGGTTCAAGATCCCCCGCTAAAACCCAGCGGGATAAAAAGGCGGAACCGAGTTTTAACCCGCCCCGTCTGTTGACGGGATCTTCGACACGCATACGTCAAGTATGTCGAGGACTTAAAACGAGGCGCCAACGCCGAGATTGGGCCAAAAGATTATTTTGAGATAGCTTCTTCATTTTGACATGTATTGTTAACGGTTGATGATTATTGTGTTTGCCCACATTCAGAGGTTTTCCCGCCACAGGAACAGCCCCGTTGTCCGGTCGTAAACCCGCTCCATAGGTTTGCCGACGAGTTCTTGAAGGTCCATCTCTCCGGCAAAAAGAACGGTATCTGAAAAAAGGTGTCCGCCGATGATTTTTCCGTGTTCATCGCCCAGAACAATATGGGC
>JAHECI010000152.1 GCA_024641825.1 Desulfobacterales bacterium
AAGCATCCGTAAACGATCGGTGGGAGTGCTTTGAATGGAAAAGGATACGCAGATGAATGGAGCGCTGAAAGAAAGTGAACGCCGCTTCCTCCATCTAATGGAAGATTCACTGGTGGGTATCTGCATCATCCGACAGAATCGTATCGTATACCAGAATTCTATCTTAAAAAAACTATTAGTATCTTTACCTGAAAGTTTTGAAACCGATTTTTTTGACCACCTCCATCCGGACGATGTTGAAAAATTTAAAGACATGTATCGGCAAATCACTTCTGGAAAGCGCCGAACAGCGGAAGCGGATGTCAGATTTTATCCGCCGGGAGTAAACGGCGGTAAGGTGACGCCCTGTTGGGTACAGTGCCGCGTCAGTCCCATTATCCATCAGATCGAAAATGCGACTCTGCTCCAAATGATGGACATCACGCGAATCAAGGAAATGGAAAACCTATTGACCGTCAACCAAAAGATGAGTTCGTTAGGCCACGTTGCGGCCGGTATCGCCCATGAGATACGAAATCCGCTGACCGGAATCAATTCTTATTTATATACCCTTGAAGATTTATGCAATTCAGAGATTATCGAGGGTGACCAGATTGAAACGGTCAAACAGATTGTGAGCCAATTCCAGATTGCATCGGACAAAATCGAGGCCGTTGTTAAAAGAGTCCTTGATTTCTCCAGACCCAACACCCCCAAAATGGTTCTGATCGACCTTAACAAATGTATTGAAGATACCGTGAGTCTTTCGGCGGTCACCCTTCGAAAAGATGATATCCAGCTGGAAACGTCATTGGAATCAAACTTGCCAAAATGCTATGGCGATACGCATCTCATCGAACAAGTCCTCTTAAATCTTATTAACAACGCGGCCAAGGCAATGGAAAAAAACCAAACGGCCAAAAGGATTCAGATCGATTCATATTGCAAAGAGAACCGCCTTTTTATTCAAGTTTCCGACTCCGGACCCGGCATTCCCAAAGAACTTATACACAGAGTCTTCGATCCTTTCTTTACGACCCACAATGATGGGTCGGGGATTGGGTTAAATATTGCCCAAAGAATCGTTGAAGATCACCATGGTACCCTTAAAATCCTGAAAAACAAATGGGGAGGTGCCACTTTAAGCGTCGAACTTCCGATAGATAAAAGGAGGGATTATAGATGATATCTTTCACCATCTTCGTTGTTGACGATGAACCATTGGTCAGGGAAGGAATTTCCGGGGTACTCAGGAAATACTACCGTGTCGAAGCGTTCGACGCTGCCGAGTCTGCCATCGATTCCATGTCAGGCACGCCGCCGGACATGGTGCTCCTTGATGTGGGTCTGCCCGGCATGAACGGAATACAAGCCCTTAAAAAAATAAAGCAACACCATCCGGATATGATCGTTATCATGATAACTGCATTTGAGGATACCAGCACGGTTGTTGCGGCCATGAAACTCGGCGCCCACGATTATGTGGTGAAGCCGGTGCAGATAGATACGCTGCTGGTCACCGTACGAAACGCCCTGGACACGGTGTCCATGCGGAAAGAGATTCAGGTCCTCCACGAAAAGTGCCTCAAGGAGAATCTGCCGTGCTTTATCGGTGAGAGCAATGCCATCCAGGACGTCATGGACATCGTCAAAAAAGCCGCCCAAAGCACGGATACCCCCATTCTCATTCAGGGTGAAACCGGAACGGGCAAGGAATTGATTGCCAAGGCCGTCCATTACCGTAGTCCTCATTTCAAGGGTCCCATGATCGCAGTCAATTGCGCTTCAATACCCAAGGAATTGATCGAAAGTGAGCTTTTCGGTTATGAAAAAGGGGCCTTCAGCGGGGCGACTCCGGGCGGCAAATCAGGTTTGGTTGAAGCCGCCGACAAGGGAACCCTATTTCTGGATGAAATCGGGGATATGAGCCTGGAGGCTCAGGCAAAGCTCTTGCGATTCTTGGAAGACGGCGAGTTTTACAAAGTGGGCGGAACCCGGAAACTAAAAATTCATACCCGAGTCGTATCCGCAACCAACAAAGATTTGCTCCAAATGATCCAAGAGGAGCGCTTTAGACCCGATCTTTATCACCGCATCTCGGTGGTCAAAATCGTGGTTCCATCCTTAAATCAGCGCCGTGATGATATCCTTCCGATTGCGAAACACTTTTTGGTGGAATTCAATCAAAAGCTCAACAAAAATTTTACCGGCATTGCCCCCCAAGCTGAATCGATCTTAAAATCATTTGAATGGAAGGGCAATGTTCGGGAATTGAGAAATGTTATCGAAAAAGGCGTCCTCCTGGAAGACGGACCGGAACTTTTGCTGGGGCACCTGGAAATGGAGAGGCTTCGGCAACAGGAAGATTTCATAAAATTTGAAAATGGAACCGAGCTCCCGCCCCTTGCCCCTTCGGGAGCCGATTTTCCTTCGGTGGTATCTTCCATTGAGAAATACTATTTTGATCAAGCCCTAAAAATGACCAACGGCAATGAATGCAAGGCCGCAAAACTCCTGCATTTGAGCCGTGACCGTTTCCGGTACCGCAGAAAGAAATTAGCAACCGTCATCGGTCGGTAAGAATGTATCGCCCGCTGGTTGCAATCCGTCCAGGGTCACCCAAGTCAATACCCCACCCAAAGGGTTAACCCCAACGAGATCGTTTTTTTTCCCGACAATAAAATGTTCCTTAGGGTTCCCCGTGGCCTGACTGTTATTTTTCAATGTTGGGTAATTTCCCACAATTCCTTTGGGTTAAATTTCACAATTCGCTCCCCCGGCAATTGTCATTTTTCCAAAAACAATCGCCTAACCCACCAAAGTTATTGCATTTATTTATAATCCATCCCGATGGCATCGATTATGCAATACCATTCATCAGGCCATTCAACGTTTTAAAGTCACGATATAAATTCGGTGGCCGCCGCCAAAAACTTCCACCAGCCAAGTCAGAGGAGAATTATGGCGTTGAATTTTAGCATTCTAAAAAAAACAATATTCCTTCTGTTGATCGTCCCAGTTACATTTTCTCTCTGTGCATGCAGAACATCCAGAGGGACGGCGAATTTCGAGTGGGCCCATGGAACCGTACACGGATATCATTATCAAGGGCTCAAGGATGGATCCCCTTCGGACCAGAAGGTGTGGAAAGAAACCACAAGAATGGAACCGTGGCTGCGCATTGAATCCCGGCATACCTTTATACAGTACAAAACACCCAAGGATATCGAAAAGTTTGATAACCGTATCGACTATACATTACCCAAACGGAGCGCAAAAAATCTCTTTTCATTGAAATCAGCCAAAGACCCCGTCAATTCCATTCGGCTAAAGGTAGATGTTTTATTCGACAAGGTGTCAGAAATTCTCGGAATGTACGGGAAAAAAGACAAGATGATTATTAATCTTTATCCCAAAAAATATTTTTATGAGGTTAGAGATCGAATAAATGGCAAAAATTGTCGTTTCCGAGCCATGTATATTTTTGAGCAAAACACCATATACATCAATGTTGGCGATGTCCATGAAGGGATATTGGCCCATGAAATCGCCCACGCCATCATCGACAATTATTTGTCTGTTCGCCCCCCAAAAACCACGAGCGAAATTCTCGCCCGTTACGTGGAAGAAAACCTTCACTATTAACAACCCAAAAATGACCGGGACACTATGAAATCCTTCGCCCAATTAAAAGACGTGAAAACCGTGCTCGTTGAGGATGATGCCATGATTCGAAACGCTTTGAGCATGGCCTTTAAAAACAAGGCGTGTTGTTTGCGGGTTTGTAAAAATGGCCAGAAAGGACTCCAAGCCCTTAAAGAGGAACCTTTTGACATCGTCATTTGCGATTTCAGGCTTCCGGATATGAACGGTTTAGAATTCTTCAAGTTGCTGGGCGACCGTACGCCGCATATTTTAAAAATACTTATCTCGGCGTATGGCGACGAGAAGCTGAGGTCTGAATTATCCCGGGTGGGAGTCCATGCGTTTATCCCGAAACCATTCACGGTCAAACAACTGGTCCCCGTAATGGTTCACCTGTTCGAGGCAAACCGGAAAAACAGGCGAAAAAATGTGCAGGATGACAGCTTCTCTGAACAAAAATATTACATCTTAGGGAAAGAAAAGAAATGCTGACCCGTCCAAAAAATTTGAAAAGTCCAGGGCATCCGCCCTTCGTTTCCACCTTCAATCCAATCCAACACCCCATAATATTGCTGGTGGAGTTTCTCACAAGGCCATGGTATGGGTGCTGGCCGAATGGCCCGAATGCAGAATTCGGGACGGCCATGGAAAAAATGATGCTTCATAAAAAACAAATTACAAATAATCTTCATCGGAAATTCAACATGGTTATAAAACGAAAACGGTTAAAATTGGCGTGGCTGAGAAAGATAAGATTTGTGAATATCTATCTTTTTACTTTGGCGGCAATTTTTTTTGTTTTGGGAGCCTTCTTAGAGACCGAGACCCTTGCAAGCATGAGCAGAATAAATGCCGAATCCCCGGGCTATCCGGCGCATCTTCATCTTATATTTTTCTTAATCGGGTTTTTGGCCCTTTGTTCGGTCTATTTTTCAGAAAAACTAGAGGCAACGATCCTTTCATCCACCAATAGGAACCTTCAAAAAGAAATGGATGAACGCAAGCGAATGGAAGCGGCCTTGGTGGAAAGCAGAGAAGAGTACAGGGAGCTTTATGCGGAATCAAAACGATCAGAAGAAGTCTATCGTTCCCTTCTGCATTCATCTGCTGATGCCATCGTTATCTATGACATGGCTGGAGGCGTCCGGTATATCAGCCCTGCGTTCTCCCGGATATTTGGTTGGACCTTGGCGGACGTGGAAGGGAAAGAAATTCCTTTTCTCCCGGAATCTGAGCAAGAATCCACCCGGGACATGATCCGGGAACTTGTGGAAAAAGGGACACCCTGCCACGGTTTTGAAACCACCCGTTACACCAGGGACGGACATTTAATAGATGTCAGCGTAAGTGCCTCACGGTATAACGACCATGACGGACAGCCGGCCGGGAAACTTTTTATTCTTCGAGATATTTCAGAAAAGAAAAAACTTGAATCCCAGCTAAAATTTATTGAAAGGATGGAGACCATTGGAACCCTTGCGGGCGGCATTGCCCATGATTTTAACAATCTGATGATGGGGATGCTGGGAAATATTTCTCTGCTTTTATATGACATGGACCGTGAGCATCCACATTGTGAAAAGCTGAAGAATATTGAAAAACTTATTGAAAGCGGATCCAAACTGACCAGCCAGCTCCTTGGGTTCGCAAGGAAAGGGAGATATGAGGTCAGACCGATAAATCTGAACCAGGTTGTACAGGAGACCTCTGTGACTTTTGGCAGGACAAAAAAGGATATCACGATTTACAGGCAACTTTCCGAAAACCTCTTTTCCATAAAAGTGGACGCACATCAGATCGAACAGGTTCTGATGAATCTTTATATCAATGCTGCTGATGCCATGCCGGGTGGCGGGGATCTTTTTTTAAAGACCCTGAATGTTACCCACAAAGACATGAAGGATAAGCCCTACGATCCCAAACCCGGCCAGTATGTTTTATTGAATGTGATAGATAATGGTACGGGCATGGATGAAAAAACCGCCGAGCGGATCTTTGAACCGTTTTTTACAACCAAGGCCATGGGCCGGGGCACAGGGCTTGGCTTGGCATCTGCATATGGAATCATCAAAGGGCATGGGGGATATATTGATGTTGATTCCAACCAAGCCCAGGGAACCAGTTTTAGCATTTATCTGCCTGCGTCGGATGAACCGATCCATCAAACCATGGAGATTTCTCAACGGATTATAGCGGGAAACGAAACCATTCTTCTCGTCGACGATGAAGAAATCGTCATTGATGTGGGGGTTAAGTTGCTCAATAAACTTGGCTACACCGCACTCGAAGCCAGGAACGGTTTCCAAGCCATTGATATTTTTGAAGCGAATAAAGACCACATAGATTTGGTTATCCTGGATATGATTATGCCCGATAAAGGTGGCGGTGAGACGTATGACAGCCTAAGGAAAATTGATTCTGAAGTGAAAGTGCTTCTTTCAAGCGGTTACAGTCTCAGTGGCCAGGCAAGTGAGATATTGGATCGGGGTTGTAATGGTTTTATTCAGAAACCTTTTAACATGAGAACCCTGTCACAAAAAATAAGAGAGGTTTTGAGGGATGACGACAGATAGAAGAAAGCATTCGAGAGTCAATACAAGCAATCTCATATCTTATGTTTGTATCGACCCTAGCGGGAATGAAACGACACAAGGGATGGGAAGGGCGATCAATGTCAGTCAAGAGGGAATTCTAATAGAAACCCACAAGCCGATTGAATCGAAATATATTCGGTTAATGCTCGTCGGCATCGAAGATGAATTAATCCAAGTTAAAGGCAATATCGTCTACTGCCTTCCGGATCAATCAAAAATGTTTCGAACTGGAATTCAGTTTTTTGAAACCAAGGAAAAAATCCTATCATTTGTAATAAACTTGGTGAAAATTTTTAGTAAACAACCCTCCCCAACGAAAGGGGACGGAATATACGACAATGTTGTTCAATAGAATTCATTTCAAAATATTCGGGTGAAAACTTTTAAAGTTTAGATACTCCGCCGGGTTTCATCACGGATACATTGCCAATGCATTCTGCTTCGACCGGAATGATAAATTCAGATTCATACCGGTCAAGAAGAGGACAAATTCATGAAAACAGTTTACGTAAACGACACCCGTCAAACAACCATCATTTGTCCCGACTGTGGCTTTGCAAAAATTTTCGACACCACGAAATATAAAAATAAGCATCGGAGACTCAAAGCCAAATGCAAGTGTGGCGAAGTTTTTGGGTTTACCCTTGAATTTCGAAGGCATTACCGAAAAAAAGCAAAACTACCCGGTGAGTACATCATCCAGAGAAGAGGAGAAAAAGGAGAGATCATGGTTGAAGACCTTTCAATGGGGGGTATCCGGTTTGAAAATCTGGGGCCACACCAAATTTCCATAGATGATATATTGGAAGTAAAATTTAAGTTAGACAATCCATCGAAATCAGAAATCCACAAGATTGGCAGCGTCATATGGGTCAGGGATCGCATGGTCGGTGTCATGTACAGTGAACCGAAAGGAAACGATAAGGACCTCGGATTTTACATGAGAACATGATTTAACCGCATCATAGAACGCTACGAGAAGCTCTTTGCGATCATTTCCATGGAGAAGGGGTTTATCACTCCGGGCACCCTCATCAAGGCACTGACCATTCAGGTCAAAGAGCACGCCAAGAACGGCAGATACCGATTTGTCCGAAAGATTTTTTTGGATGAAAATATGATGTCGGTCAAAGAAATCGATGCGGTGTGCACGGACGTTTTTCAACAGACAGATCG
>JAHECI010000153.1 GCA_024641825.1 Desulfobacterales bacterium
TAAATGAGCAATTTTTGTTCGGATCAAGGCCGCACAAGGGTTTTCGGTCCCCGCAAAGCGGGACAGGAAGGCATACTCCCTGTATGCCGCAGCCGGAAACCCGCGGAGAACGCAGATCCGGGCAAAAAGGGCCATTTATGGATGGAAACTAACTAACGACAACGAATCGGCGGATGTCCTTATATATTATGGCCGTTTTAATATGCGATCCAACAGGATATGGGCCACCGCATCCTTTTCCATCACAGGCAGGGGCTCTTGGGTCCCGTCTTTGTAGAACAGGGTCACCTTGTTGGTATCGGCGCCGAAACCCGAAGAAGGTTCGCCAACGATATTTCCCACGATAATATCCAGGTTTTTTTCAACCCGCTTGGTTTCCGCATGCTGTTCAAGGTTTTCTGTTTCCGCGGCAAACCCCACGAGGATCTGGTCCTTTTTTCTCCGGCCGATTTCTTTGAGAATATCCTGGGTTCTCTCCAGATACAACACCCGCTCTCCTTTTTCCTTTTTGATTTTTTGGGTGGCCGGGTCTTTGGGTCGGTAATCGGAAACCGCTGCTGTTTTTATAATGATGTCGGAATGCGCCATATTGTCGAACACCGCCTGGGCCATCTCCCGGGCGGTCTGGACCCGGATGACCTTAACATTGTTGGGATCCGGAAGATGTGTCGGACCGGTAATCAGGGTAACCTCCCCTCCCCGATATTCCGCTGCCCTGGCAACTGCAAAGCCCATCTTTCCGGAAGAAGGATTGCTGATAAATCTGACCGGATCCACAGGTTCCCGGGTAGGGCCCGAGGTGACCAGTATTTTTTTATCTTTCAGGTCTTTGGGGGACAGGTAATATGCAATCCTGTCCACGATGTCTTCAGGCTCGGGAAGGCGGCCGGGTCCGGTGGTTCCACATGCCAGTGTTCCGGATTCCGGGGCTAGGATAAAATGTCCGTCAGTCCTGAGTGTCTCAAGATTGCGCTGTACCGCCGGGCTTTCAAACATATGTGTGTTCATGGAAGGACAGACGATCACGGGACAGGTCACTGCCAGCAGAAAAGTACTCAGCGCATCGTCGGCGATCCCGCCGGACAACTTGCCGATAATATTGGCAGTTGCCGGAGCAATCACCACGGCGTCCGCCACTTCGGCCCACTGGATGTGCCGTATGGATGCATCGTCATTTTTCTCAAAAAGGTCGGTACACACCGGTTGACCGGACAAGGCTTCAAAGGTTAAAGGCCCCACGAACCACTGGGCATTCTTTGTCATCATCACCCGGACGCTGGCCCCCTGTTTGACCAGAAGCCTTAAAAGTTCGACACTTTTGTAGGCCGCAATTCCGCCGGACACCCCCAGTATGATATTTTTTTTCTGGATTACGGTTTTCATGGGTTTGTCATCTTTTCCTATGTTTCATGGTTTCTCGATGCCATGTTATTTTTTAGTTTCTTTAACTGTTCCAGGTTGTTGTGCCCAAGCAAAAGGTCGATCCATCGGGTGAACAACCTGACCAGATCGTCCGAACCTTTTCCCATGCGTCGGGTCTCAATTTCAGAAAGGGCATCCACAAGATCCGGGGCTCCGGGCTCACGTTCCAAAAGATACCGATAGATTTCAGCCGCCTTTCTCAAATTTCCCTGGTCCCCAAGGACCTTTGCCATTGTCCGGGTATAAAAGACGTCATCTGCGTTCAATTTTTGTCGGCCTTTTTTGGTTTTTTTACTTTAATGATCACTTCATCCTTACCGATAACACCCAGTTCCTGTCTGGCCACATTTTCGACATATTTGGGATCGTTCTTTAATCGTCCGATCTCTCGGTATAAAGAGAGGTTCTCCTGTTTAAGCTCCGCATTCTTTTGCAACAGTCCATCCCTTTCCGTTTTCAGCCGATTTAGATCCACCAGACCATTTTCGCCGAAAATAATGAAAAACAACAATAAAAACATCGACACCACGGTCAATGTCAGCATAATGCTATTTTTTAAACTCACGTTCTACCCGTCCCTGTCCTGGCAATCGCCATTACTTTTTTCAGCTCCCGGCTCTTAAACAACACGGAAAAAGAACCGTATAGCACCAGTCCGATGATGATGCTTCCCAATACCCCGAAAAAAAGGCCGAAAGCCGTTCCGCCTTCAGGGGGTATCATGATGAGGGCCGCCGCCCAAACCACCGTCCCCATAATTCCGGAACAGAGTATGGTTTTACCGGCGGACTCCGTAATACTTTTCAACCCCAACGCGCCGAGCTTTGCTCTCAGGGCCCAGACCAGAAGCCCCAAGTTCAGCATCGAAGCCAGGGACGTGGAAAGTGCAAGTCCTCCGTGTCCCATGGGCCCCATAAGAATGATTCCCAGTACGATATTGGCACCGACGGACACGGCACCGGTGATGACCGGTGTCCGGGTATCCTGCAATGCATAAAATGTCGAAACCACAATCCGTACAGCGGAAAAAGCCCACAACCCGATACTATAGTATAAAAGAGCGTATGCAGTCAAATGGGTTGTCGTTGCATCAAAAGCGCCCCGTCTAAATAACAACGCCACAATCGGCTCCCGCAAAACGATCAGGCCGACCATTGAAGGAATCGTAATAAAAAAAATCAGTTTCATGGCATATGAGAAGGTCTCCCGAACCCCCTGCAAATCCTTTTTCGCGGCCTGTCTCGACAGGCTCGGCAGAACCGCCGTTGCGGTGGCCACTGCAAATATTCCCAGGGGAAACTGCACCAGACGGTCTGCATAATATAGATACGAAACACTCCCTTGGGGCAGCAACGACGCAAGAAGGGTCCCCACCAGAATATTGATTTGATAGACCGCAGCGCCGAATATGGTGGGAAGCATCAGTCGGCCGATTTTCTTGAGTCCGGGATGGAAAAATTTTGCTTTCTGCCAGAAATAGAATCCTTTTTTCATCAGAAACGGCACTTGAAGTGCCAGTTGCAATACACCGCCGATGACCACGCCGATGGCCAGACCGGTTACAGGCTCCGTCAAGTGGGGTGAGATTAAAAAAACCGAACAGATTATGGAGATGTTCAAGAAAACCGGCGCAAGGGCCGGTGCGGCGAAGTGACCGAGAACATTTAGGATTCCCATTGAAAGGGCCACCATCCCGATGAAGAAAATATACGGAAACATGACCCGGGTCAAAAAAACCGTGAGGGAAAATTTTTCAGGTGAGTCGGCAAACCCGGGGGCGATGATCCGTATGATCAACGGAGAGAATACGACCCCTGCAACAGCGACGACAACCAGCAACACCGAAAGCAGCCTTACGGCGGATCTTGCCATTTCAAAGGCATCATCTTTTCCCCGGTGTGTCAGATATTCGGTAAAAACAGGAATAAACGCAACACTTAACGATCCTTCGGCAAAAAGTCTCCTCAAGAGATTCGGAATTCTGAAGGCCACAAAAAATGCATCTGAACTGAGCCCGGCACCGAAAAAACCGGCAATGACAACATCCCGTATAAAACCGAAAATACGACTCAACAGCGTTGCCGATCCCACAACACCGGTGGCCTTTGTTACCCGGTCGTTTTCGGAAACCGGTCTATTTTTTGTTGGATTCATATCGAGTAAAAATTTCTTGACAACCCTTTAATTTATTCATAAATTAATCCTTTTTAAATATAATATCTATTAAAAAGGAGTTAATTGAAAATTGGCCAATCATAAATCTGCACTAAAGCGTGCGCGCCAGAACGACGAGCGGCGGATGCGCAATAAGTCGACAAAGACCCGGATAAAAAATATCGTCAAAGATGTGCGACTTGATGTGAGCGAAAATTCGAAAGAATCGGCGTTGACGAAACTCGATACCGCAAAATCTATCATTGATAAAGCAGCAAAAAAAGGTGTGATTCACAAAAAAACCGCGTCAAGGAAAATTTCCCGCCTCTCCAAAACTGTAAACGCCATCTCTGCATAACCGGAAAACCCGCAATTTTTTGAAGCGCTCATATGGCGTGCAATACGATTGTTGCGTGTTTCCCTTGTGGATCGGTGGGGTCAACCGCGAGCAACAGGTCCTTAAAAATTGTCTGTTAAACGATTGTATGCGGTTTCTGCAAGTCGTTTAGACAGAATTTCCAGGGCATGGCGCTTGTTTTGTTCGGTGATCTGATTGTTGGCCCCCACATCAAAGGCTTCGCTGTCAGAAATACCTGACCTGGACCATATCACCCGATGGTCTCGATCCGTCAATTTGAGACTTATGGCGATCTGGACCCGTCTTTCAAGGGGGGCCAGCTGCCCTTGACGGGATATTGTCCGAACATGCTCGGATTCAATCACACCGGTAAGGATCGCCTCCGTATTGTCCCGGCTTTTCTCTACGACCCGTCCGTTTCTGGTGAATTCGTATATCAGATCGTTGGTCACGGTATTTTCATAACCGGTTTCCACCGTACGGTTTTTGAGGACCTCGATGAAGACGGTCTGCACCCCGGAGGGGAGAGTTCCACTCCCGGAGAACCGGTAGCCGCACGCTGAAAAAAACACCCCCATAAAAAGAACCGGCCAAATATATTTTCTACAATAAAACACGGCTATTCCATTTTTTAAGTGTGTCGATCAAACCACAATGTTCACAAGCTTTTCCTTGACAACCACCACTTTCTTGACAGGTTTACCATCGATAAATTTCTGGACCCGTTCATCTGAGAGGGCCATCTTTCTGATGGTATCGCCGTCTGTATCTACATCCACATTGAATCTGCTTCTGAGCTTGCCGTTCACCTGCACAACGATCAAGAGTTCATCCTTGGCCAAGGCATCTTCCCGGTATGACGGCCACGATGCAAGCAAAATACTGGTTTTAAATCCCAGGGTGTTCCACAGCTCTTCGGCAAAATGGGGCACAATGGGTGACAAGAGAAGCGTCACGGATTCCATGGCATTCCGCATGACCGCAATTTTTTGAGGGCTTTTGTCCAGATCCACCCCGTACAGGGTGTTCACAAGCTCCATAATCGCACTGATGGCGGTATTGAAATGGAATCTGTCTTCAATGTCTTTGGTAACTTTTTTAATGGTTTCATGGGTTTTTTTGACCACATCCCGAGCGTCGTCCGCCACCTGATCCGGCCCCCCGTCAAAAGGTTCGGCCTCGCGGATTGAATCCATCCACATCCGGGCCAGGCGCCAGACGCGGTTCAAGAAGCGATAACCGCCTTCGACACCCTGCTCACTCCATTCCAGGTCCCTTTCCGGCGGGGCCGCAAACAGGCAGAAAAGTCTCGTGGTATCCGCACCGTATTTTTCCAGGAGGATGTTCGGATCAATGACATTCTTTTTCGACTTGGACATCTTCTCAACCCGGCCCACCGTGGTTCCCTGACCGCATTTTTTACAAAAACGATCTTCACCGGCTCCGTCCACCTCATCGGGGAGAAGAAACCCGTGTTCCGGGCAGGAAACCGTCTCTTTACAGACCATCCCCTGGGTCAACAGCCGTGTGAAGGGCTCCTTATATTGGACCAGCCCGAAGTCTTTGAGCACACGGGTATAATATCGGGAATAAAGGAGGTGTAAAATGGCATGCTCCACACCGCCGATATACTGATCCACCGGCATCCAGTAATCCACGGATTGGGTGTCAAACATTCCGCTGTCGTAATTCGGGCTGCAATATCTTTCATAGTACCATGAGGACTCCACAAAGGTATCCATGGTGTCGGTTTCCCGCCTGGCATCCTTGCTGCCGCAAATGGGACAGGTCGTGTTTACAAAAGATTCGAGGGTCGCAAGGGGCGATTTCCCCCCTTCCAAAAGGCCGGCATTCTCTGGAAGCAGAATGGGAAGATCTTCTTCGGGAACCGGAACGATGTTACATGTTTTGCAATGAATTATCGGGATCGGCGCCCCCCAGTACCGCTGTCTCGATATCCCCCAGTCCCTCAGCCTGAAACTCACCGTTTTCTTTCCCAAGTCTTTTTGCTCGAGATAAGAAGCGATCTCATCTAAGGCCTGGATATTATCCATGCCGTTGAACGGGCCGGAGTTCACCATGGCACCTTCTCCGGCATAGGCCCCGGCCATGGAGACGGGATCGAGATCCTCATCATACGGTTTTACCACCACAACGATGTCCAGATCGTATTTACGGGCAAATTCAAAATCCCGCTGATCGTGTGCCGGAACGGACATAACGGCACCGGTACCATATTCCATGAGGGCGAAATTGGCCGTGAAGATGGGCATGCGAACATTGCTCAAGGGATTGATACAATATGCACCGGTAAAAACCCCCTCTTTCTCATAGCTGTCCACCGCTCTGGTGGAACGGTCCTGGCTGGATATCCGGTCGATAAACTCAAAGACGTCTTTCTCCTGACGGGTCCCTTTGGACAGTTCGATCACCAGGGGATGCTCCGGCGCAAGACACATGAACGTCGCGCCGTAGACCGTATCCTGTCGGGTGGTAAAGACGGGTATGTATTCGTCGGTATTTTCTATGGGAAACCGGATTTCCGCGCCGATACTCTTCCCGATCCAGTTTTTCTGCATGGTGATAACTTTATCCGGCCATCCGGGCAGTTTTTCGCAGTATGACAAAAGATCCTCGGCATAATCGGTAATACGGAAAAACCATTGCCAGAGCTTTTTCTGACGGACCTGTTCACCGCACCGCCAACACAGGCCGGCTTCAACCTGTTCGTTGGCCAGAACGGTCTGACAGTCTTCACACCAGTTTACAAAGGACTCCTTGCGATAGGCCATCCCTTTTTCATACATCTTTAAAAAAAGCCACTGCTCCCAGTGATAATACTCGGGACGGCACGTTGCGATTTCCCGGTCCCAGTCATAGGAAAAACCGAGAGATTTCAACTGGGATCGCATGGCACCGATATTTTCATAGGTCCACTTGGCCGGGTGGGTGTTATTGGCAATTGCTGCGTTTTCCGCCGGCATGCCGAAGGCATCCCATCCCATGGGGTGCAGGACGTTCAATCCCTGCATCCGTTTATACCGTGCCACAACATCTCCGATGGTATAGTTTCTCACATGTCCCATGTGGATGTTGCCCGACGGATAGGGAAACATCTCGAGAAGATAATATTTTTCTTTGTCAGGGTTTTCTTCGACCTTGAAAATTTTTGTTTCTTCCCAGAATTTTTGCCACTTGGCTTCCAATGCCCTTGGTTCGTATCTTTCATCCATTTTAAATAGGTTACCTCAATTCAATTATTTTACGTCTCGGAATCTCTACAATTATTTGAATTTAAAGATCTTTAGCTCCTGGTTCATGCCACTTCCATGGGATGCTGGAATCTTGGAATAGTGGAACGTTGGGCTGAAGGAACAATATCATTTTAATTCCTACAGAAACGCATGATTCCATTATTCCATCATTCCAATTGTGACCTGCCCGCTCGTGCCTTG
>JAHECI010000154.1:0-3861 GCA_024641825.1 Desulfobacterales bacterium
TGAATTTCCCATCAATGCAATAATTTCTCCTCTTTTGACCGCTTCACCACGTTTTTTTAATATCTTTTGAAGATGTCCGTATCGGGTAACGATTCCATGGCCATGATCCACCTTGATGGCTCTGCCCAGGAATCCTTTTTTTCCTGCAAAAGTGACAATTCCATCGGCGGTCGCAATAATCGGCGTCCCCTTCCGGTTGGCAAAATCCAATCCTTTGTGAAATTCTCGCAGACCTGTAAACGGAGATTTTCGACGCCCGAATCCCGAAGATATCCACCCTTTGGCGGGACGTATGGAAGGTGTAGAAGATAAAATATTTCGCTGGTTTTCAAGATCTTTATAAAGGGATTCGAAAGCTTTTTCCTGGTGGATGGATGCCAGGGTGAGCTGGCGGGTCTGGTCATGCATTTCACGAATCAGGCTGTTGGGTTCTTCGGTCATGGAAAGTTGGGAATCGATATTTTCAGGAATCGAGCCCCCCACCCCAAAAAGGCCTTCATGATCCGAAGGCTTCTCCATATTGGCGATAATCCGTATCTTCTGCTCAAAATTATTCAGCGCAACCAGGCTGGACTTTAACCCGTTGATCTCTTCGGCAAACTTTTGAATCTGATTTTGCTGGTTGACAATCTTATGGGATTGTTGGGCAATCCGGTCTTCCATCGCCGGTGGATCGAATGTCCATTTGAGTCGACAATAATCATAAAGTAAAAAGCCGGACGATAATAGAGCGATGGTCAAACAGACGCTGAAAATGCCTAAAAAACGCCGGGAAACCGTTAATTGTTTCACGGTAGAGCCGGTATAACTCAAAATAAAAAAAGAGAATGTCTTATTCCGAAGGGCTTGGACAATTTTGCTCAAAGCCGGCCTTACGCGTTCCATGGATGTTTTTTCGCTGTTGGATTTCATTTTCTATACTGTCACCTGAGAGTTATTTGTGCAAAAGTTAAAGGTCAAAGGTCAAAGGCAATATTGAAAAACCTATAAACGTTTAACTTTTTACCTTTTACGGAACTGTCAGAATGAAAATGAGACGACAGGGGAAGCGGTTCTTCCCCTGTCGTTCTGTTTTGTTGGGTTAGTTGATCCCCAGTCTGAATTTAAGGGATTTGAGTGTATTTTTCATCAGCATGGTGATGGTCATGGGGCCGACACCGCCCGGAACAGGGGTAATCGAGCCCGCAATCTCTTTGGCAGCATCAAAATCGACATCTCCACTTAGGATCGCGATTTTCTTTCCGGTTTTTTCGCTGATTTTTTCTCCGATTCTGTTGACGCCCACGTCAATCACGCAGGCCCCCGGTTTGATCCATTCGGGTTTTACCAGTCCCGGAACACCGGCGGCAACGATCAAAATGTCCGCACGCCGGCAATGGGAAGCCAGGTCTTTGGTGCCGGTATGAACCACGGTTACGGTTGAATTGGCACCGACACCTTTCTGAAGCATCATATTGGCAATGGGTTTGCCGACGATATTTGAACGGCCGACAACAACGACCTCGGCGCCTTTTGTTTCAACGCCCGCACGAACGATCATCTCCTGAATTCCGGCGGGGGTACAGGGCGGAAATTTGACTTCATCACCGCCAATCATAAGGCGACCCACATTGACCGGATGAAATCCATCCACATCTTTGTCGGGATCGATGGCGTTTAACACCTTCTTCTCATTGATTTGTTTTGGCAGCGGAAGTTGCACGAGTATACCGTGAATGGCGTCGTCCTTATTGTATTTGTCGATCAACGCAAGAAGGGCCTCTTCTGAAAGATCTATGGGCTGGCTGTCCTGAATTTCATGGAAACCCACCCGATGGGCTGTTTTGATTTTGAGCGTCACGTAAGAAATAGAGGCGGGATTTTCACCGACCAGGATGGTGACCAGGCCGGGGACAACGCCGTGTTTTTCTTTAATCTTCGCCACCTCTGCTTCAATTTCTTCAAGAATCTCTTCGCGGATTTCGGTTCCCTTAATTAATTTTGCTGCCATTTTTTTAATCTCCTTTCATCAAAAGTAAAAAATTTTGATACCATCCATCAATATATCCGGGCCTTCTTAAGGCCATAGAGGTTATTAAACGCGTAAAAGATGTTGGCGGACCAGAATAGCGGACTTATAAAACCGTCAAATTTTATTAATCTAATAAAATCTTATTGTCAAGTAGACTCGTAATAGGGTTGGAGAAGAGGGTCCAAGGATTCAAGGGTCCAAGGGTATGTTTTCTAAGGACTTTATCAGAGATTTTAACATTCTTTCTATTTCTGCGATGTCTTTTTTTAGTGGCCCCAATTCACTTTTTTCAATTAAATCTAAATCCCCAGCGAATTCGCAAACAGAGCCATAAGATTTGTATTTCTTTAGCATTTTTCACTCGAACCCTCGAATCCTTGAATCCTCGAACCCTCCATGAACACGCCTGCTCAATTGGAGATGACACACTTATTTTTCCCAAATTAACAACAACTAATCGGGAGATGATCCATATTTTTATTGTCTTATTTTTCATTTTGTTATAACGGTGACCTCATGAAAACTCAACAGGCATTCGAATGTTGATCTTTTTCTCTACCATCAACCCTGTCACCTAATAAGGAGGGAACGTCCATGATGAAAAAATTATTTCTGTTTTTCTGGGTTGCGGTCATTGGTATAACCATGATGGCCACCAGCGCATTCACTGCCGACTCCGCACCGACCAAACTGACCTTCAGCATCTTCTTTCCCCCCACCCACGGCCAGACAAAAGCTGCCATGGACTGGGCTAAAGAGATTGAGAAACTTACCGGGAATAAGGTCCAGATTACCGTTTTCCCGGGAGGCACCCTGACAAAAGCGCCACAATGTTATAGCGGCGTCGTCGAAGGAATTTCAGATTTAGGGTTTAGTCTTTTCGCCTATACCCGTGGACGTTTTCCTGTCATGGCGGCCGTTGATCTCCCCATGGGATATCCCAACGGAAAAGTCGCCAGCATGGTGGCTCAGGAGTTTGCCAAAGAATTCAAACCCAAAGAGCTAAACGACGTAAAAGTGCTGTATCTCCATGCCCACGGTCCGGGCATTCTTCATACCAAAAAACCCGTCCGGAAACTGGAAGATCTAAAAGGCATGAAGATCCGGGCAACGGGTCTCAGTGCCAAGGTTGTCGAAGCCCTTGGCGGAGTTCCGGTGGCAATGCCCCAGGGCGGCACCTACGAAGCCCTTAAAAAAGGGGTTGTCGAGGGAACTTTTGGGCCCATGGAGGTTCTCAAGGGTTGGAAACAGGCCGAAGTCATCAAATACACCACTGAATGTTACAGTGTCGGCTATACCACCACATTTTTCGTTGTAATGAATCTGGACAAATGGAATGCACTTTCACCTGAAGTCCAGAAAGTCTTTGAGGAAGTCAGTGATAAATATGTCAAGGTTCATGGTGAAGTATGGGATTCCACCGATGAAGAAGGCAGAAAATACACCAAAAGCCTGGGCAACGAAATAATATCCTTGTCCGACGAAGAAAGTGCCCGATGGCGGAAGGCCGTTGAGCCGGTGATCGCGGACTTTATCGCCAAAACCCCCGATGGGGACGCCTACGTCAAGAAAATAAACGCGTTGATGGAAAAAGGCGCCAATTAGATTGACGATATTTTTTTAAGGGTTGCCCGGATCGAAAATATTCTGATTGGGGCAACCCTTTTTTTAATATCATCTCCAAAAGAAATGAGCTAAAATTAATATAATCGTTTCACCTTTAACCTTTCACCTTTTACTTTTCCCAGATTTATCAAAATGAATTCATTTCAAAAAATTTCTTACGGGTTGTCCAAGAGACTCTACTGGATTGCGGGAATGGCCATCGTCGCCATGATGCTCATTACCTG
>JAHECI010000154.1:3871-7384 GCA_024641825.1 Desulfobacterales bacterium
CGATGTTATTTAAGGGTTGCCCGGATCGAAAATTTTCTGTATTGGGGCAACCCTATTTTTTTGGATCATCTCCAAAAGAGTTGATGATTTTGAAAGGATTCAAGGGGTCAAGGGTCCAAGGGTTCGAGTGACCCGCCACAAAACAGGCGGATAAAAATGCTAAAGAATTACAAACAATAGCTAAATAAAGACATCGCAGAAATCGAAAGAATGTTAAAGGCTTGGTTTTTCAATATAGCCTTTCACCTTTAACTTTTTACCTTTAACCTTTTACTTTTCCCAGATTTATCAAAATGAATTCATTTCAAAAAATTTCTTACGGGTTGTCCAAGAGACTCTACTGGATTGCGGGAATGGCCATCGTCGCCATGATGCTCATTACCTGTGCAGATGTGGTCTTACGCTATTTTCGCATGCCCATACCCGGAACCTACGAACTCGTCTGTTTTTTAGGGGCCATCGCCGCAGCTTTTGCCATGGCCTATACATCCCTTGAAAAAGGTCATGTGTCGGTGAGTTTTGTGGTGGCCCTATTCCCCAAAAGGATTCAGGGATTCATTGAAAGTATTGTCCATATTTTAGGATTGTTTTTCTTTATTCTCATTGCCTGGCAGTCTACAATTTACGCAAACGACCTTCGCCTGTCCGGAGAGGTATCCCTGACCCTGGAACTCCCCTTTTATCCATTTGTGTATGGCATCGCTTTTTCCGCGGCCGTCGTCTGCCTTATATTGATATCTGACCTTTTCAAAAACATTCGGAAGATGATCGGGAAATGAGCCTCACAACCGTTGGAATCATCGGAATTATCGTTCTGGTCACCCTTTTGTATTCCAAAATGCCCGTGGGGTTTGCCATGGGTTTCGTGGGACTCATCGGATTCGGTTATGTGGTAAATTTCAATGCAGGTCTGAATCTCATGGCCCGGGATGTGTGGGATGTTTTTTCTTCGTACAATTTGACCGTTATCCCCCTCTTCGTGTTTATGGGTCAGATTGCCTTTTCCGCCGGCATCAGCCGCAGACTTTATGATTCCGCATATGTTCTCCTGGGCCACCGTCGCGGAGGTCTCGCCATGACCACCGTGGGTGCCTGTGCCGCATTCTCGGCAATATGCGGCTCGACCAATGCAACGGCAGCGACCATGGCCACGGTTGCCCTTCCTGAAATGAAACGATACGGCTACGATATGGGGCTTGCCACCGGCACCGTGGCTGCAGCCGGAAGCCTCGGAATACTGATACCGCCCAGTGTGATTTTTATCGTGTACGGCATTATCACCGAACAATCCATCGGCAAACTGTTTGCGGCCGGTATTCTTCCGGGAATTCTCCTCAGTTTTCTTTTCCTCTTGACCATTCATCTCCAGGTCATGAAAAATCCTTCCCTGGCACCGCCGGGTCCGAAAACCAGCTTCAGTGAAAAAATCCGTTCCTTTGCCGGTGTCCTCGAAACCCTTATCCTGTTCGGCCTGGTTATGGGCGGCATTTTTTGGGGGTTTTTCACCCCCACCGAAGCGGCGGCCACCGGAGCTTTTTTGACCCTTCTCATCGCCCTGCTCAGGAGACAACTCTCTTGGCAGGGATTTGCAGAGGCCGTTGCCGACACCACCAAAATCAGCTGCATGATCATGGTCATCGTCACCGGCGCAGTGATCTTCGGACATTTCATGGCAATTACCAGAATCCCCTATGAACTCGCCGAACAGGTGGGTTCTCTTCCCCTACCCCGCCATGCCATCATTGGATTGATCATTCTGGTCTATCTTGTGGGGGGCTGTTTCATGGACGCACTGGCAATGGTCATGCTCACCGTCCCCATATTTTTTCCCGTGGTTCAGGCCCTTGGTTTCGACCCGATCTGGTTTGGGGTGGTGATTGTCCTGATAACGGAAATGGGCGTGATTACACCGCCGGTGGGGGTCAACGTGTACGTTGTCTATGGAGTGGCCAAAAACGTGCCCCTGGAAAAGATATTCAAAGGGGTTTTTCCCATGCTGCTGGCATTGCTGGTCTGCAATCTTATCCTTATTCTGTTCCCTCAGATTGCCCTCTATCTGCCAAGTCTGATGAAATGATCGATTCCCAGAGGACCCGGCTTTGTTTATCCCCAGAGGAGATTTGTTTATTGAAAGCTCATTGACTTATTGAAATTCCAAATAACAAATCCCAAAAAACAAACAAATAACAATTCAGCCGTCGTAGCCAAAAAAACTACTATGGCGAAGTCAGCTGATCAAATTCAAAATCCCAAACAAAAAAACAATCGCTTAGGGAACTCCATTTTGAAACAGTTTGGAATTTGGGATTTGTGATTTAAGACTCCAAATTCCAAGGCAGATCCGATTTAGTTGTTCTCCAATTTATTTAAAGAAGCGGCTGTGTATCATCCTTTAGAGTATTGGCCTTTTGCTTTTTAGCGTTCACTCGACCCCTCGAATCCTCGAATCCTTGAATCCTCTGAAATTTAAACAGGAAAGGGAACCGTCTTCAGACCCAGGGTTTCATCCAGTCCGAGCATAATATTCATGTTCTGAACCGCCTGTCCGGCAGCACCTTTAACCAGGTTGTCGATGGCGGAAATCAGTATCAAACGGTGATTCCGTTCATCCAGCCTAAATCCGATGTCGCAATAATTGGTTCCACGGACATGCTGGGTGTTCGGCAGCCGGTCGCCGGGGCATAGGCGGATGAAAGGTCGGCCGGAATAAAAGGCTGTCAGACACTCTCGAATGTCTTTGGCCCGGATGTCTTTGGCCGGGTTGGCATACAGGGTGGTGAGTATCCCCCTGGACATGGGGACCAGGTGCGGAACAAACGTAATTTTCACCGGCCGGCCGGCTTCGAGGGACAGCACCTCTTCCATTTCGGGATTATGCCGGTGCTCGGCGACTTTATAGGCCTTGAACGATTCGTTGGCTTCGCAAAAATGTGCGGTGAGGGAAAGGGAGCGGCCCGCTCCGCTGACACCGGACTTGGAATCGGCAATGATGGCGTTCGGATCGATGAGGCCGTCTTTCAACAAGGGGACCAACGGAAGAAGGACACTGGTGGGATAACATCCGGGCGCGCCCACCAGATCGGTGTTTTTTATCTGGTCAAAATTGACTTCGCAAAGTCCGTACACCGTTTTTTCCAGCAGATCCTTTGCGGTATGATGCTGATAATGCGTCTCATAGGTGGCCGCATTCTTAAATCTGAAATCTGCGGACAGATCGATGACCTTTTTGCCCCGTCGAAGAAGTTCGGGAACGAATTCCATGGGGATCTTGTGGGGAAGCGCCGTAAAGACGACATCCGCATTGTCACAAACACGATCTATGGACAACTCCTCACACAAAAGGTCCACAGAGCGTTCCATGGCGGGGAAGACACTGTCGAAGCTGACGCCGGCATATTGCCGGGACGTCAGGATCGTGAGGTTTACCTCAGGATGCCCGCAGAGGATCCGTACAAGTTCTGCGCCGGCATACCCCGTTGAACCAATTACACCGACTCTGATCATAACACCCCC
>JAHECI010000155.1 GCA_024641825.1 Desulfobacterales bacterium
GATGAACTGCTCCGGGAGTTGGCCCAGGAGATGGGGAGAGGTCATACATTCAGACTTCAGGATGTGGGGGTTTTTTTCGGCGAACCCGAGAAAACGGTTCCCGATCCCTATTTTGAGGGAAAAGGGCCGGATCGTACCGGGTGCAGCTTTTGCGGCGGTTGCATGGTGGGGTGTCGATACAATGCAAAAAACACCCTGGACAAAAATTACCTCCACCTGGCTGAAACTCTGGGCGCAAGAATCTTTCCCGAGACCCAAGCGACCCTGATCAAAGAATATCCCGGTGGCGGATACCAGGTGGACACCCTCCGAACCACTTCGCTGTTTTCCCGTGACCGGCGAACGTTTCTGGCCAAGGAGATCGTTCTTGCCGCCGGTGTTTTAGGCACCGTCCCCTTGCTTTTAACGTGTAAAGAACAGGGAACATTGACCGGACTTTCAACGATGCTCGGTTCCCGGGTCCGGACCAACAGTGAAACCCTAACGGCCGTTACGGCTAAAAACGACTCCGTGGATTACTCCAAGGGGATTGCCATCACCTCGAGCATATATCCCGATGAAGTCACCCATATCGAACCGGTTCGCTATCCGGAAGGTTCTGACTTGATGAGCTTTTTAAGCACGATTTTCACCGAAGGGGGCAACCCGTTCACACGACCGCTGAAATGGCTTTTTAATATCCTTCGGCACCCAATTAATTTTCTACGGGTTCTTTGGCCCTTTGGCTGGGCACGACGATCGATCATCCTCCTGGTCATGCAAACTTTGGATAACAGTGTCAAAGTCAACCTTAAACGTCGATGGTGGCGGCCTTTTAAACGTTCTTTGATTTCGAAACGTGAACATCTCCGAGAGAAGGTACCGGTCTATGTTCCCAAGGCCCAGGAAGTAACCCGGGCGTTGGCCGAAAAAACAGGCGGCATTCCCCAGAGTGCCCTGAACGAAGTCCTTTTGAACACCGGCATTACGGCGCACATTTTAGGCGGATGCCCCATGGGACCGGACTCGAAACACGGGGTTATCGACGGGAAGAACCGAGTCTACGGCCACGAAGGTCTGTATGTGGTCGACGGATCGATGATTCCAGCCAACCTGGGGGTCAATCCGAGCCTGACCATTACCGCCATGGCCGAGCATGCCATGAAACATATTCCACCCAAAAAAGGACGGGAATCAAAGGAGCCCGGCGGCCATGAACGGTCTTAAAATCTTCACCGGCAACCACATGGAGATCCTTGCCGAGCACCTTGCGCGAACCGTAGCAGACCCGCTTTCCTCTCCGCTTTCTCCGGAGATTATCGTTGTTCAGAGCCGGGGTATGGAACGTTGGATCTCCCTGGAACTCGCCCGGCACAATGGGATTTGTGCAAACTGCCGTTTCCCCTTTCCCAACGTATTTTTAGAAGAAATTTTTAAAAACCTGGGGGTGGATCTTCCCGATGAATCCCCCTTCGACCCCGTTACCATGACCTTCAGGATCATGAAAGTTCTCCCGACATGTCTTCATTTGACCGGTTTCGAAAGTCTCAAAAAATATCTTTTCGAGGATATAAAGGGGTTGAAGCTGTTTCAGCTGTCGGAAAAAATAGCAGATTTGTATGATCAATACCTGGTTTTCAGGCCGGACATGATATTGAAATGGGAAAACGGCACGGAATCTCACTGGCAGGCACAACTCTGGCGCCAGGTTTCGTTGGGTAAAGAAAACCGGCATCGGGCCAGGCTCCGGCAGATCCTATTTCAAAAGATCAGAAAACAGCCCCGCCCCATGGAAAATTTTCCCGGCCGGGTTTCCATATTCGGAATTTCCTATTTGCCCCCGTTTCATCTGGAAGCGTTCGTTGAAATATCACGGGTTTCTCAAGTGAATCTTTTTTTGATGAATCCTTGCAGAGAGTACTGGGCCGACATTGTTTCCGATCAGGAGACCATAAAGATCCGAAAACGGCAGGTCCCATCCGATGATATCCCCCAAAATCTTCACCTGGAAGCGGGAAATCGGCTCTTGGCCGGCATGGGCGCATTGGGGCGGAACTTTTTTTCAATGATCAGCGGACTCGATTGCCAGACATACGAATTGTTCGAGGACCCCCACGGCCATTCCCTTCTTTCGAAGATCCAGTCGGATATATTAAATTTAAAGAACAGAACCGCTGAAAATGACCTGGATTCGTCCCGGCGTTATGATGCTGACGGCTCGATTCAGATTCATTCCTGTCACAGTCCCATGCGGGAAATCGAGGTCCTTCACGACCGCCTCCTGGCCATGTTTGAAGACGATCCACACCTTTTGCCCAAAGACATCGTGGTCATGACCCCCGACATCGAATCGTATGCACCGTTCGTCCAGGCGGTGTTCGATGCACAGACCGATGAGAAGCTTCGGATCCCTTTCACCATCGCCGACCGGAATATCGTCAAACAGAGCCGTATCATCGACGGGTTAATGGCCCTACTCGATCTTAAAAACAGTCGGCTGGGCAGTGCCGCTGTTATGGCGTTGATGGAAATAACGGAAATAAGAGAAACCTTCGGGTTGTCTGAATCGGACATTCAAATTGCAGAACGCTGGATCAAAGAGACCCATATTCGTTGGGGGATCGATGCCAAATACCGCCAAGGGAAAGGACTGCCGGGTTTTTCTGAAAATACATGGAAAGCCGGAATCGACAGACTTCTTTTGGGATACGCCATGCCGGGATTTGACCGTAAAACATTCTCCGGGATCCTTCCGTACGATCACATCGAAGGGGGTGAGGTTAACACCTTAGGAAAATTAATTAATTTTTTGGACAGGGTTTTCGCATGCGTACAATCTCTGGACACGCCGCGCTCATTCAGCGACTGGCGTATATTTTTCGATGAAATTATCGGGCAGTTTTTTTCTCCCAATGAAGATTCAGAACAGGACATACATATTCTAAAGAGCATTTTGGAGGATATGTCCAAAAAAGAAGCATCTTCTGGCTTTGATGCCTTGGTGGAAATTGAGGTGGTGAGGTCCTATTTGGAGCGACGTCTTGAACATGAACAATATCGCAGCAGATTTATTTCAGGGGGGGTGACATTTTGTGCCATGCTCCCCATGAGAAGCATCCCCTTTAGGGTCGTTTGTTTCGTGGGGATGAACAGCGATGCGTTCCCCCGAAAGAGCCAAGTCCTGGGGTTCGATCTCATGGCAAAAAATCCCAGGATGGGTGATCGAAACCGCAGAAATGACGACAAGTATCTTTTTCTGGAGGCCCTTTTATCTGCCAGAAACACGTTGTACGTCAGTTATGTAGGGCAGAGTATCCAGGATAACACCCGGATTCCACCATCGGTTCTTGTCAGTGAACTCATAGATTATATCCAAGACGGGTTCGGTCTTTTAGAAGATCAGATCGTAACCCTTCATCGGCTCCAAGCCTTTTCCCCCGAATATTTTAAACCCCACAGCAAGCTGTTCAGTTATTCCCAAGAGAATTTTTCAGCTGCATCAAGATTGCATGACCGAAAAGAAGTTTCCCCGCTGATCTCCGCCAAACTGCCCGAACTTCCCTCTGAATGGAAACATCTCGACATTAAAGACTTAACCACCTTTTTCGCCAATCCCAGCAGGTATCTTCTGGAAAACCGACTGGGCGTATATCTTCGTGATACAGAAGCCGTTGCCGAAGAAAGAGAAAATTTCAACTTGGATTATTTGGAAAAATATCTGATCGATCAAGAACTTGTGGCAAAAACAATGTCAGGGTTGAACTTAAAAGATTATTTTCCGGTGAAAAAAGCGTCCGGGGAGCTTCCCCATGGACGAGTGGGCGAATTGGTTTTCAATGACCGGAGTCTGGATGCCGAAGATTTTGTCAGAAAGATCAACGGCCATATCAAAAGCAAACGTTTAGACCATCGACGGTTCAAACTCGATATTGGGGGGTTTCGCCTAAGTGGTGACATGGGTGATTTTTTTGAACAGGGGCTGATTCAGGTTTTTTATGCAAAAATAAAACCAAAACATCTCATAAATACATGGATTTATCATCTCGTCGTTCATGCTTTAGATGAAAGTGCAAAACCCGTTCACAGCCTCCTGTTGGGAAAAGATGCCGCCTGGGAGTTCAAGCCGGTTTCAGACGCCACGGATCGGATACGCGAACTTCTTGGGTTCTACTGGAAAGGGATGTCGGAACCGTTGCATTTTTTCCCTGAATCGTCGTTCGAATATGTTCGTCAGTTACAATGGATGAACCGGACGAAACTGGTTGCCATACAGGCTGCACAAAAAAAATGGGCGGGGACCGATTTTAGCCGGGGGGAATCCGAAGATCCATATTTTGAGCGTTGTTTCGTCAACATCGATTCTTTGGATGGGGCTTTTGAGGCCATCGCAACGGAAATCTTCGCCCCTTTATTGAACCATAGCACTGAAACCCTATTATAATGAAACCGTTCTGGATTGGTTTGGGAATATTTGGACTTGTTTTTTTGATTCTATTTTCTTTTCGACTGGACGTGTTCAATGCCTTCCATGGGGTGCCTGAAAGGTTGTCTTTATCCTCCCCCAACGCCTTGCCTGAAAAAGACGTCTGGATGAATATATTGCTGAAGGGCCGTAAAATCGGATCCTCCCATACGGTATTTTTAAAAATTCAAGACGGATACCGCCTCGAAGAAACGGTCCGTATGCGGCTCAACACCATGGGGCTCACCCAGGACATCATCCTTAAAACATTCGGCCGCCTCAATTCAGACTTTTCCCTGTCCTCATTCGATTTTGAGATGGGATCAGGGCGGTTCCATTTTTCAGCCCAAGGGTCTGTTTCTAAAAATGTGCTTTCCATAAAAACAGGCAGCCCCGGGTCGAGCAAAGATATTCACGTCCCCTTGAGAGAAAAGATATATATGCCTTCCGGGATTCTGAACGCTGCCGTTACCTCCGGAATGAAAACCGGAGACGAATTCGCCATCCAGGTTTTCGACCCTGTGAGCATGGCCACTGAACCGGTTATCATTCAGATGATGGGTCCGGAAAAAATCGTCAACATGGGAATCGAAAAAAATACGAAAAAGGTTACCGTCTCGTACAAGGGAACCACACAGGTGGCCTGGATCGAAGAAAATGGGGATGTGATCCGGGAGGAAGGGTTTCTGGGAATTCGTCTCGAAAAAACAACCCGTGAGGATGCCCTTTCCGGTTTACACAACGAACCGATTCTGGATCTCACAGAGGTGGCTTCCGTACGTTCCAATATGCCCATCAACGAACCCTTTGGGCTCAAAGGAATCGACGTTGAAATCAGCGGCGTTAATTTTAAAACTGTCCGGCTGGAAGGCGGGAGGCAACGCCTTAAAGATAACATTCTTACCATCATGAAGGAGGATATATCAGCCCTTCCGGATATTCTCGATAAAAACAAACTGGGAGACATGGAACGGAGATTTTTAATGCCGTCTCCGTTTATAGAGTCCGATCATCCCAAAATAGAGAATCTTGCAAAGAAAATTGTGTCCGCCGATGACAGACCTGTCATAAAAGCGAACAAACTGGTTGCCTGGCTCCACAACCATATTGAAAAACGTCCGGTTCTTTCTCTTCCCGATGCCCTTGCCACCCTGGAAAACAGGGTGGGGGATTGCAATGAACATGCCGTGCTTCTGGCTGCCCTTGCAAGGGCCTCGGATATTCCCGCCCGGATTGAAACCGGACTCGTTTATTTGAATGGCAGGTTTTATTATCATGCCTGGAATCTTCTCTATGTCGGACAGTGGGTCACCGCAGATTCGGTTTTGGGTCAGATGCCCGCAGATGTTACCCACATACGGTTTTCAAGCGGCGCCATGGAAAAACAGCTCGACTTGATGACCGTTATTGGAAAAATAAAATTAAAAATTACGAGATTGATAGAATGATAGAACTTGAAAATCTGAGCAAAAGATACGGCAATCTTCTGGCGGTGGACCATCTCAACCTCAGGGTGCCCAAGGGGGAAATTTTCGGATTTATCGGTCCAAACGGTGCCGGAAAAACAACCACCATCAACATGGTTGGGGGTGTACTTGCACCCACCTCCGGCACAGTGATGATCTGCGGAAAAAATATGGCGGATCATCCGGAACACGCCAAAAGAAAAATAGGGTTTATTCCCGACAGGCCCTATCTCTATGAAAAACTGACCGGAATGGAGTTTCTAAAATTCATCGCCGATCTTTACGATGTGGATGAAGACGCCTTTTTAAAAAAATCGGAAGAAAAACTGGACATGTTTTTTCTGTCTGATCGGTCCAACGAACTCATCGAATCCTATTCCCACGGCATGAAACAGCGCCTGGTCATGGCCGCAGCCCTTTTACACGATCCCGAAGTCATTGTCGTCGATGAACCCATGGTGGGTCTCGATCCTCTGGCCATCAAAATGGTCAAGGACCTCTTTAGACATCTTGCAAATAAAGGTGTCACCATTTTTATGTCCACCCATACGTTGAAAGTGGCCGAAGACATTTGTGATAAAATCGGCATCATCCATAAGGGAACCCTTATTGCAACGGGGACGTATGAGGATTTGAGGAGAGATGTCGCTACGGAAGGTGCTGATCTCGAGCAGATATTCATAAGGTTGACCGAAACATGAAACACGTTCTCGCATTGTTGCGGCCGAGGTTTTTTTCTTTTAAAAATAGTGGCTTTTTCAAAAACGACCGGGGAAGGGGGGGCAAGCTTTTTCTGTTTGGAAGCATCGGCATATGTTTTTGGGGGGGAATATTCGGCGTATCCCTTCGGGTCCTCACGTATTTCAAAGAAATTTCAGATCTTGGTGACATCCTTGCGTATAAACTGCTTTCAATGATTCTTCTCACGTTTTTCTCTCTCCTTATTTTCAGCAGTATTTTAACCTCCATTTCCAAGCTGTATCTCAGCAGAGATCTTTCTCTGGTACACGCCATGCCGGTTTCAAGCTTCAAGATTTTTATTGCCCGGTGGATCGAAAGCACCCTGGACAGCTCCTGGATGGTTGTCGTCTATGCGCTGCCTGTTTTTATATCGTATGGAATTGTGTATCAGGCCGGATTCTTCTTCTATTGGGATATGATCATGGTCTTTTTATCGTTGGCCGTTATTGCATCGAGCACCAGCGTTATAGTGGTGCTTCTTGTGGTAAATTTTGTGCCGGCGAGCCGAATTCGAAACATGTCTATATTTTTCGGCCTGTGTCTTTTCCTGATCCTTTTTTTTGCCTTTCGTTTTTTACAACCGGAGCGGTTGGTGGACCCCGAATTTTTTTCAAGCACCCTCGTCTATCTTAAATCCCTAAAGACACCTGCACCGGCATACCTTCCGAGTACCTGGGCTTTTGACAGCATAAAG
>JAHECI010000156.1 GCA_024641825.1 Desulfobacterales bacterium
TATTGAAATATTCCCGAAAAACAGCGAAACGACCTTGGTCAAAGGCGAGGTTGTGTGGGTGAACACCCATCAGAAGGCTCGCAAATCCGTGCCGTTGCCCGAAGGGTTGGTTGTCAAGTTGAAAAACAAGGAAGGCGTCGGAATTTAAAGACAAAACAAAGGGCATCCCATCATTTTTCGGACGTGTTCAGGGGGTGCGCTCCCCCGCTTCACTCCGGTGCCACCGTGTCTGGTCATTTCAAAGACTTAGCAGCGGGGGCATTCCTGCCCCTATGTGTTCCCAACAACCGTATGAGGTGTCACCGACTATTTTTGAGACCGGTTCTAATATCTTTTCAAGCTGTAGCCGACAATCCCCACCATAATCAAAACAATTCCGACAACGCCGGTTGCCTGGGGCCACGCACCATTTAACAGCAGTATTTCACCCGCCAGGGAAAACAAAATCCCCCCGGACTGAGTGGCATCTATCCCTGATATGACGTAAGGAGATTTTGATGAGTTTCTTGCTTTATAAAATATTGATGTCGCAATAATGCCCGACGATACGGCAACAATGAACGTGTGTATGAGCTGGTTTTTGAGTGGCGGCGGCGGTGCAACCCAGACCAGGAGCAGCGCCCAAAAAGGCATCGACCCCATGGTCATCAGCAGGACACATGTGGGGGCATGGTTCAAAATTGGGGAATCGATATGGGGTATCCATGAATGATTGCCATGTTTCGCAAAATTTAAAAGTTGATTTCCTATGGGAAATGCAAAGGCGGCAATGACCACGGGGATCACGCCATAAACAACATGTTTTACGGCAAATTCACTTTCTTTGTTATAAAATTGGATGAGAAAAATACCCATGAAAATGAGAACAGAAAAATAAATACCCTGCCGGGGGACTTTCTCTTTAAAAAAAAGAAGAACGATGGGCGTCGCAATAACGGTAATCTGCCATGTTCCGGCAATAACCCAACCCGGTGAATGATCCGCTGCATAGCAAAGAAAACTGTAGAACACGCCGAATCCGATGGTTCCGGCCAACAGCCAGAACTTAAAATGCCTTATAAATATTTTTATGACATCCCGCAAATGCGCCACACCCTTATTCATGCCGATTAAAATAATAAGCAGAACCAGCATATAAACATACCGTAACGAAGATGACCAAACCCAATGGCCGCCGGATAAACTCATGGCGCGATTGAGAATAAATGTTGCACTGAAAAAAGCTGAGGCTAAAAGGCCGAGTAAAATAAGTTTGATCATTCGATATTAACCCAACTGCCTATCAAATTGTTCTCGTCCAAATTTTGGGGTGAACATGTTGATTTGAATTTGGAGTGTTAATGTCAGACTATTGTTTAAAAATCAAGGGTTGATACCTTTTAGCTACGGCAATGCTGCCGTCTCTCCAAGAATGTTTTGCATAGCCAACCTCTGGCATTCCATGGATGCGAAAAAAATCCATTTTGGAATTTTACTTTCCAAAATGGACGGATGATCAACGGAAATTTTAACGCCGATACCAGGGAAACCGCGACAAAAACAAGGGGTGTTCAGGGGGTGCGCTTCCCCGAGTAACGATACCTGCCCGCTTGTGCCTCGCATGGCAGGCGGGTTGGCGAAGCGCCTTGTTATTTCAATGGCTTAACTTTGGGGGAGAACGCGGGAGGGGCAGGAATGCCCCCGTTCCTAAATCATTGAAATGACCCGGCACGGTGACACCGGAGTGAAGCGGGGGTACCATCCCCTGAATACTTACCAATAGCGGGATCGATGGAATTGGCATGATTTTTGAAATACCCACAATGTGTCAGATTTAGCACCTTAACTTATACGAAAACCATTTGCTCAAATTTTTAACAGCAAATTCTAGAATGCAATGGTCTCAGCCCTTCCGGGCGGAGACTTAAGGGCAGATAAATCTAACAGGGATATCTTCCGGGAAAAAAAAGGAAATGATCATGGTAAAAATGAATTGTTGGGAATTCAATATGTGTGGCAGGGAGCCGAGCGGCGACAATGTGTCTGAATTTGGAATATGCCCGGCTGCCCGTGAAACGAGCCTTGACGGTATCAACCAGGGCAAGAGCGGAGGGCGTGCCTGTTGGGCGATTTCAGGGACACTCTGTGAGGGAGAGGTGCAGGGCACCTTTGCAACCAAGCTCAATGATTGCAAAAAATGTAGTTTCTTTAAGCTGGTTCTAATGCAGCAGGGCAGCAAATTACAAGACATCCGGGAAATCCGCCGGGCACTCATGCTGACCGATCTGAAACGTCATGTTGGAGAAAAATACAAAGACCATCTTAACTTAAAGATCCGCCCCCTCAAGGGACACTGGGAAAATTTGCCGAAAATCAATTGCTGGGAATTTATGGCGTGCGGAAGAGAACCGGGCGGTGAGTTCGTCGATGATTTGGGAGTATGTCCGGCTGCAGAAGACCCTGCATTTGAAGGCATCAACCAGGGCAACAAGGGGGGCCGTGCCTGTTGGGCAGTATCCGGAACCCTTTGTCTTGGGCGCGTTCGGGAAGGATTTGGATCTAAAGAATGCGACTGTGAGCGGTGTGACTTTTATCAACTGGTACGACTGGAGCAGGGAATAGATTTTTCGAATACCAGAAAAATACGGCAGCAGTATATACTCAAGGAGTTAGAGCTTCATACAAGCAAATACCCTGAAAAAGACCCCCAAAATAATGGTTTTTCACATGAAAGTAGCACAAATTTACGTTGTGGCAGATCTGCCATACCGAGATAGGGATTTAGAATGGAACGATACGCTAAAATAGCTCCGGATATCTTTTCAGGACGTCTTTTACGCCAGGCAACGTCTCTCATCGACTTTGGTCGGAAATGAATTGCCCAACAGAACCTCCCTTTTAGGTGTTTTTCAGCCCATCCTGGCTTTGAATAGGACCCAACGGTTCGGAAGGCTTCCTTGATTAGATACGCTCGATTTATTTCAGGTTCAATTCCGCCAAAATACTCCGCCGAGACATTTGCTTGTCTGTCAGGTTCCAAGAATTCTTTAGCCAAATACAACGGGGATACTTTTATATATGAATTTTTATCAGAAAAAGATTGTTTTCATGGCGCTGTTTTTTGTTTTGGGAACCGTATTTATCGGTTTTTCCATTCTCAGTGCCAAGACCGGTCCCAATAATGATTCTGCGTATCGTCAACGGCCGCCGGTCATGTTTTTCGAAAAATACCACGATCAACATATGGAGAACCAGGATTGCCTGGACTGCCACCATAAATACGAAAACGGGGAAAACATTTTAGATGAAGCGGATCTGGAAGACGGCGATTCGGAAGTTTATTGCGCATCGTGTCATAATGATCATGAAAAATACGATCTCCAACAAGCATTTCACCGGCAGTGTATGGGCTGCCATGACCGGTTAAGCGCAGCAAATATGAAGACCGGTCCCAGCCTTTGTGGAGAATGCCATGTCAGCACAAAAAGAGGATAGCCCTAATTTCGGAGGTAGAAGTGGTAAAAGGTAAAAGAAAGCCGATAGAAGAAATCAAATCCTCCATCGACGCTTTTAACAATATTTTAATTGTCGGGTGCGGTGGCTGTGTCTCGGTGTGTTTGGCCGGGGGCCAAAAAGAAACCGAGGCCCTTAAAGCCGATCTAACCGCGCTGTATAAGCAGGATAAAGCAAGAAAAAGCCTCAAAACCGTTACCATCGAGCGTCAGTGCAATATGCAGTTTTTGGCAGAATTAGACGACATGGTTCGGGAATATGATTGTCTGGTCTCCATGGCTTGCGGCGCGGGGGTCCAGTATCTTGCGGAACGATTTACGCAAATACCGGTGTTCCCCGGCATCAACACCGATGGTATCGGCGTTGACAGGGGCATCGGGATATATGAAGAAAAATGCCGGGGTTGCGGTGAATGCGTGCTGGCCTATACCGGCGGGATTTGTCCGGTCACACGGTGTGCAAAAGGGCTCTTCAACGGTCCCTGCGGCGGCACCATTGAAGGAGGATTGTGTGAAGTCAGTATGTGTGAAGGCGGTCATGACATCTCGTGTGCCTGGTATGACATTTATGAACGCTTAAAAGAACAAAACCGTCTGGATTGCATTTTAAACATTCAAATATCCATGCAATGGCAGAATCAGGTTCAACGGACCATCGTCCAGGAACCCTATGAAAGCCGATACCTCCAAAAGCGGCGTCACGCTTCTTGAGAGAACGTTCAGCTAACCATGAAAGAGAATAATTTTAAGCGAGCGTGTGCATCCTATGGAACTCACCCATATGGTATCGGCCGACGTCATTTATAATTTGGCCAGAGGTCCCTTTGTGTGGATCTCCCTGGTCTTATGTGTTGTCGGCACCATGGTTCGAACCCTTCAGCTCATATCCCTGACAAACGTCGAAAAAAGAGACATCCGGATCCAGGGAATTGGGGCCATAAAACAAAAATCCAGCCAAAATTTCTCGGCCAGGGGCCTCTTCCGGTTTTTTTCGGATTTAAAACTGACCATCATCGGAACCAGCCCGGTAACCATCGTGGTCAGCTGTATTTTCCACCTGTGCCTGATCATCACACCGATTTTCCTGCTGGCCCATAACATTTTGATCAAAGAAGCGGTGGGATTCAGCCTGTTCTCTTTTTCAGAACGGTTTACGGACCGGCTGACCTTTGTATTCCTTATCTGTGCGGCCTATTTTTTAATTCGCCGGGTTTTTCTGCCCCGGCTCCGTGCGATTTCATCGGTCTACGACTATGTCATCCTGCTGATTACCACCGCACCGTTTCTCACTGGATATCTGGTCTATTATCAAGTGTTCGATTATAAAACCATGATTATCCTGCACATGTTGACCGGCGAACTCATGCTGATAGCCATTCCATTTACAAAAATCTACCACATGGTCTTTTTCTTTATCGGCAGATTCGTTCTCATAAACCAGCATACCCTGGGAAGAGGCAGCCGAACCTGGTAATTCCCAATGACGATTCATTACAGGTCCAGTGGAGCAAATATCCGGGTCCAGATGGCCCGGCTTTGGAGTAAAATATGATTGACCAACAAACAGCGTCTGTTGACATAAACTTCATCAGAGACATGCTGAAAAAAAATAAAGGGAAAATGAAGCTTTCGCTGAGCGTATGCGCCCATTGCAGTCTGTGTGCCGAAAGTTGTTTTTTGTTTAACGCCCACCATCAAGATCCGAAATATATGCCGTCCTATAAGTTCATCCACTCTATCGGCACACTGTATAAAAAGAAAGGAAAAGTCGATCGGTCGATGCTCGAAGAGATGAGCATCAATATCTGGGAACGATGTGTTTTATGTACCCGGTGTTACTGCCCGTTTGGGATCGACATTCCCAGCATGATCGCCCTTGCCCGGAGCATATGCCGGTCCCAGGGGGTTTTCCCAAGGTATGATTAAGCAACAACTGCTTCGGAGGATATCCGAAAAAAAACAGCTTGAAGACCCCATACACCCCCGCCCTGAAACGGCGGGGGTTTTTGTTGCGTCGGGTGGATGTAAATTTTTCAGAATCTTTGGAATTGGATCAATCTATAAATTTTGGGGGAAGGGGCGGGTCATCCTTCAACCCCCGCCCCGGCTGAATCATCACCGTTGAGGTTCCATGGGCCAGGATCTTCCCTTCTTCATTGGCCACCTCGGCCTCTGCGTATCCAAGGGTTTTACCCAGCTTGATCTGGCGCCCCCTTGCAACGAGCTTCCCGGATACTGCCGGTGCAAGGTAATTTAACTTGATATCCACGGTGGTTACCCCGGAATTTTGATCTTCAACGTCATAATAGACCGCCCAAAAAGCTGCTGCATCGATGATGGATGCAAAAACCCCGCCGTGCACCAGACCGAAAGGCTGTAAATGTTTTTGGTCAATATCAATTTCAAGATGAGAATATCCGATGCCCACGTCAAGAATTTTCATGGAAAGCAATGAAAAGTAGGGCGACTTGTTCACGAGAAGGTTGACTCTTTCAACATACTCTGAATTAAGTTTTTTCATACCACCTCATTTTAAGGTTATCATCGAAGACCGTCTTTTACCTGGGCGGTCATGGATCATTCGACATGGAGCAAACGCCCTTCATCAGCCCGCACCCCATGGGCATCATTCCCAAAATAAAAAATGCTCGATGTGGAACCGGTCGTCATTGAATGGATTCCCATCGGCAAAAATTATGCACGTTTTAAGATGCCGTTCCATCGTCAATGGCAATGTTACCCTGATAGAGTTTCACACCGTGGGGAATTTTGGCCGCTGAAAATTTAAACGGTTTGGTAAACAGGCGATCATCACAGATTTTCTTCAGGAAATCGTCGCGAAAATTGGGATGGGCAACACTGGCGATGGCCAAGGCTTTGTTGCCCAGGGTCAAGCCCCGGAGATCGGCAATTCCGTATTCCGTCACCAGCACAACACCGTCATAGGCCGAGGCAGTCAGGCTGATTCCCGGCGGATGCATAAAGCTGATTTTGGATGCACCTTTGTCGGTCAGGCTTTTCATGGCAATAATCGGCGTACCGATGGAAGCGTCGATGATGGCGCGAATAAAATCGGGCTGTCCGCCGACGCCGCTGTAGTACCGCCGGGGATCAATGAAATCGGCCCAGACATTGCCGAAAAGATCAACACCGATGGCGGTGTTTACGGAAACAAAAGGGTGATTGAGACGAATGGTATGGGCCGCGTTGGTATAAGACGATGGCCGCATCTGAACGCCTGAGCGCATGTGGACATAGTCATATAAGTCCCGGGAACCCATAATCAGACTGGTGGTGCTGTAACCCATATTGGTCTTCTTTTTTCGATTGGTAACGATGCCTGCTTTTTGCAACAGCATTAGACCGTCGCCGTAAAGCTCGGTCTGGATCCCCAGATCCTTGGGGGTTGCCTCTTTTATGGTACCCACCACCGCATCGGGTATTTTTCCGATACCCACTTGGAGCGTAATCCCGTTCCGGATGAAGTGCTCGGTGATCAATGACCCGATCCGGCGCTCTTCCGGCGACAAGTGCTCGAAGGCCGGTGCTGGAAAGTCGTACACGGGTTTTACACCTTCTTCGACAAGGTAATCGATGGACTGAGCATCTACAAGGCTCTGGCCTTGGGTAAACGGCATGCTGGAGTCTACTTCAGCAATAACGATCTTGGCGTGATCGATGGCTGTGTGTAGCGCTTCCACCGACAGCCCCAAGCTGTATTCACCGGTGGTCGGGTGCCGGCTTACTTTCATGATGACCACATCGGGTTCATATTTTTGCCCCTGGCGGATCAGACCGTCTAAATTCGCAAGGGTGCAGGGGAGATAAAAGGCCCGTCCCTG
>JAHECI010000157.1 GCA_024641825.1 Desulfobacterales bacterium
CGGCCAGACCGCTGTCGTTGTGGGTATGAATCCCGAACTTGAACGGCAGATCGTCGGGTCGGGTGTTGTATTTTTCGGCCAGTGTTCGGCGGACATCGTCGATGATGGATATCAGCTCGAAGGTGAGGGTGCCGCCGTTGGTGTCGCACAGCACCAGAAATTCCGCACCGGCGTCTGCGGCGGTGCTCAGGGTCTCTAAGGCATACGCCCGGTTGTCTTTGAATCCGTCAAAGAAATGTTCGGCATCATAGATGACCTCCCGACGGTGGTCTTTCAAAAACGACACAGAGTCCCGGATCATCGCCAGATTTTCCTCCAGGGTATTGCTCATGACCTGTTCCACATGAAGATCCCACGTTTTGCCGAAGATGGTGGCCGCGGGGGTGTTGCTTTCTATCAACGCCTGGAGATTGGGGTCGTCGGCCGGATCGATGCCGGGCTTGCGTGTGGAACCGAATGCCGTAATTCGAGCATGTTTAAACTCCGTTTTCTGGGCCAGGTCGAAAAATTCCATGTCCCTGGGATTGGAGCCCGGCCAGCCACCTTCAATGTAGTGAATGCCGAAATCATCCAGCCGCTGGGCGATCTGAATTTTTTCTTTGGCACTGAAACTGATGTTTTCCCCCTGGGTGCCGTCTCGCAAGGTGGTGTCGTACAGCATGATCGGTTCCATATTGTATTCTCCTAGTAAATTTTGTAAATAACCGGCTTAGCGGTTTTCGGGCCTTAGGCTCCTTACCGCAGCCCCGGCCTGCCACATTTCAGAATTCTTGATGACATCGAGTTCTTTTTGCAGTTTTTCACGGTAGTCGGGTGCGCTGTTGGCTTCTAATACTCTTTTGGTTTCCACACCGGACACCACGCTTTGGTACAGTTCGTCAAACAGCGGAACCACGGCGTCCCGGAACTTGGGGGCCCAGTCCAGCGCGCCCCGCTGGGCGGTGGTGCTGCAGTTGGAAAACATCCAGTCCATGCCGTTTTGGGCCACAAGTCGAATCAGACTCTGGGTGAGTTCCTCCACGGTCTCGTTAAAGGCTTCGCTGGGGGTGTGCCCGTGTTTCCGCAGAACATTGTATTGGGCCTCCATCACGCCGGCCAGACATCCCATGAGAACGCCCCGTTCACCGGTCAAATCGCTGTGGACCTCTTTTTCAAAGGTGGTGAGGAACAGATACCCGGAGCCGATGGCGATTCCCAATGCCAATGTCCGCTCCTTTGCACGGCCGGTAAAGTCCTGGTGGATTGCAAAGCTCGAATTGATGCCGCTGCCGTCGAGAAAGTTGGTGCGAACGGTTCGGCCCGATCCCTTGGGGGCCACCAGAATGACATCGACGTTTTCAGGGGGTATGATCTCGGTCTGATCTTTGTAGACCACCGAAAACCCGTGTGAAAAATAGAGGGCATCCCCTTCATCGAGGCATTTTTTAATCTTCGGCCACATGGCCACCTGGCCGGCGTCCGACAGCAGAAACTGGATAACGGTCCCTTTTCGGGCGGCTTCTTCCAGGGGGAAGAGGGTTTCGCCGGGAACGAAACCGTCTTCGACGGCACGGTCCCAGGAAGGGCTATTTTCCCGCTGTCCCACAATCACGTTGATCCCGTTGTCTTTCATGTTCAACGCCTGTCCAGGTCCCTGGACCCCGTAGCCGAGGACCGCCACGGTTTCATCTTTGAGTACTTCCCTGGCATGTTCCAGGGAAAACTCATCTGATGTTATGACTTCTTCTTCCATCCCTCCGAAATTAATCTTGGCCATTCCGATCTCCTTTAAATTGGTTGTATATTTTTATCTGCATACATATTTAATTGGTGCCCATTCACAATTGTAAAAAAGGCAGCGTGCGTTTCCAATTCATAAACGCGCAATTTTTGTTCGGATCAAGGCCGCCCCAGTTAAATATGCTTCGCATTTCACGGGGCAGGCACAAGGGTTTTCGGGGAGACATACTCCCTGTATGTCGCAGCCGGAAACTCGCGGAGAACGCAGATCCGGGCAAAAAGGGCCATTTATGGATGGAAACTAATTGGGTTCCCTGAAAAGCGCAATAATCCCCGTTCTAGCAATCTCTTTGATCCCGATGGGTTTGAAAATATTCAGAATCGCTTGCATTTTTCCTTCGTCACCGGTCACTTCGACGGTGTAGTGTTCATGGCCGATGTCCACCACCTTACACCGGAAGATATCGACAATTCGTAAAATTTCGGCACGGTTCTCCGGTTTGGCGACGATCTTAATGAGGGCCAGTTCCCTTTGAACGAATTTTTTTCCGGTGAGGTCGTGGACCTTGATGACATTAATGAGCTTGTTGAGCTGTTTTTCTATCTGCTCGATGATGGGCGGCTCCCCCGCAGTGACCAGGGTAATTCTGGAGATCTGCGGGTCCGTGGTTACGGCGACGCAGAGACTTTCGATGTTGAACCCTCTGCCACTGAACAATCCTGCAATTCTGGAGAGCACACCGGGCTCGTTGTCCACCAGAATCGAAAGTATGTGTTTTTCTTCCATGATGCTAAATATCCTTTTTTAATAGACCGCGTTGATGGTTGAGTACACCGTCGGTTTCCATGGACGGTGGTTGAAAAAGACGGTTTGCCGGTTCGTCAGAGATGCATGAAAAAATTATGTGAGCAGCATTTCCGTTACCGCGGCCCCTGCAGGAACCATGGGGTAAACGCATTCTTCCTTTTCCACCACAAAATCCATGATCACCGGTTTTTTGGACGCAAGCCCTTTTTTCAACACCGCTTCCACTTCCTCGGGTTTGGTGGCCCTTAACCCCACCGCGCCGTATGCTTCGGCGAGCTTCACGAAATCCGGGGCACAATCGAGGCATGTGGAGACATATCGTTTGTCGAAAAAGAGTTGCTGCCACTGCCGGACCATCCCCAGATAGCCGTTGTTCAGGATGACGATCTTGACCGGAAGGCCGCACTGGACCGCCGTGGCCATTTCCTGGATATTCATCTGGATACTGCCGTCTCCGGCAATATCGACCACCAGCGCATCGGGACAGGCCAGCTGAGCGCCGATGGCCGCCGGAAGTCCGAATCCCATGCAACCCAGGCCGCCGGAAGTGATAAAGTGGTTGGGTCGATCGAATTGATAGTACTGGGCCGCCCACATTTGATTCTGGCCCACTTCGGTGGTGATGATGGCCTTGCCTTTGGTCAATTCGTAGAGTTTTTCAACCACATATTGGGGTTTGATCACGTCTTCTTGTTTATAGGCCAGGGGCTGGGTGTCTTTCCAGTGTTGAATCTGTTCGAACCATTTTTTTCGGGTTTTCTTGAGATCCCCCAGATCTTCCTTGTCCAGAAGCTTGTTCAGTTTTTCAAGGGTGATTTTACAATCGCCCACCACCGGCGCCGTTACCGGAATATTTTTGCGAATGGATGTGGGATCGATATCGATATGCACGATTTTTGCGTTGGTGGCAAAGGCACTGATCCGGCCGGTGACCCGGTCGTCGAAACGGACGCCGATGCCCATCAAGAGGTCGCATTCACCGGTGGACATGTTTGCCCGATAGGTGCCGTGCATGCCGATCATGCCGAGCCACAAGGGATCGGTGGCCGGAAATGCCCCCAGACCCATCAGAGACGTGGTCAGGGGGGACTGGATTTTACGGGCCAGTTCCGTAAGCTCTTTTGAAGCTTTGGAAAGGATGACACCGCCCCCTGCAAAAATAACCGGCTTTTTGGCCTCCTTGATCAAATCAACGACCTTTTGCAACTGTCTCGCGTTGGGGTTGTAGGTCGGATTGTAGGACCGGAGCTTGACCTTTTTCACCGGCTTGTAATCGATTTGGGTGACCGACACATTCTTGGGAATATCCACCAGAACGGGTCCCGGCCGGCCGGAGCTGGCCAGATAGAACGCTTCCTTGATGATTCTGGCCAGATCTTCGGTCCGCTTCACCAGGTAGTTGTGTTTGGTGCAGGGCCGGGTGATACCGACGATGTCGACTTCCTGAAAGGCGTCGTTGCCGATCAGGTGCGTGGGGACCTGGCCGGTGAATATGACCACAGGGATCGAATCCATGTAGGCGGACGCAATGCCGGTAACCGTGTTGGTGGCTCCGGGACCGGAGGTGACCAGGCAGACTCCCACCCGGCCGCCGGCCCGGGCATACCCGTCGGCAGCATGCACCGCACACGCTTCCTGGCGAACCAGAACGTGCTTGATATCGGTTTTTTCAAGTTCGTCAAAAATGTCGATGACGACACCGCCCGGATATCCGAAGATCGTGTCAACGCCTTCTTCTTGTAACACCTTCATCATAATTTGTGCGCCTGTGAGTTTCATGTTCGTTCCTTCCTTGTTTATATTGACTGTTATTTTTTTCTATAACGCGCCGTACTCGATTATTTTACCACAGCGCCTTCGCTGGCAGATGACACCGAGCGGGCATATCTGGCGATGTAGCCGTGGGTAATCTTGGGCTCCGGGGGAGACCATTTCGACAATCTTTTTTCGATCTCGCTGTCCGGGACCTTGAGGGTTATTGTTTTGGCCGGAATGTCAATGGCAATGCGGTCGCCCTCTTGGACGACGGCAATGGGCCCTTTTTGCATGGCTTCCGGTGAAATGTGACCGATGGCCGCGCCCCGGGTACCCCCTGAAAAACGGCCGTCGGTGAGCAGCGCCACATGGGCGTCGAGCTTCATGCCGGCAATGGCGGACGTGGGGGTGAGCATCTCCCGCATCCCCGGACCGCCCCTGGGACCTTCGTACCGGATGACGACCACGTCGCCTTTCTTGATTTTTCCCCCCATGATGGCCTGGCCGGCGTCCTCTTCGGAGTCGAACACCCGGGCAGGGCCTTCATGGCAAAGCATTTCATCGAGAACCGCAGACTGCTTGACCACGCATCCTTCCGGAGCGAGGTTCCCGAAGAGTACGGCCAGGCCGCCTTCTTTATGGTACGGGTTGTCCGGGGTTCGGATGACCGTGTCATCGAGGTTGCGGACGGCATTCAGGTTTTCTTGAACGGTGTTTCCGGATACCGTGAGGCAGTCCGTGTGGATCAAGCCGGCGCCGGAAAGTTCCTTCATCACCGCAGTGACGCCCCCGGCCCGGTTCAGATCTTCCAGGTGGTGCTGTCCGCCGGGACTGAGGGAACACAGATGCGGGGTGGCTCTACTGACTTCGTTGATCATATCGAGATCGATGAAGACGTTGGCTTCCCGGGCCATTGCGGGCAGGTGAAGCACGGTATTGGTGGAGCATCCCAAGGCCATATCCACGGTCAGGGCATTTTTAAAGGCCTGGTCGGTCATAATGTCCGACGGCCGGATATTGTTTTCCAAAAGACGGAGGATCTGCATGCCGGCCTCTTTGGCCAGGCGGATGCGGGCCGACATGACCGCCGGAATGGTGCCGTTGCCCGGAAGGCCCATGCCCACGGCTTCGGTTAAACAGTTCATGGAGTTGGCCGTGAACATACCGGCACAGGATCCGCAGGTGGGGCAGGCGGCGTCTTCCACCTGGGAAAGCTGTTTTTCGGTCATCTCTCCGGAAAGGACCGCACCCACGGATTCAAAGACCGTGATCAGGTCGATGGGGTCGGCTTTTTCAGGATGTTTTCCCGCCAGCATGGGGCCGCCGCTGACCACGATGGCCGGCAGGTCGAGACGTGCGGCGGCCATGAGCATCCCCGGGACGATCTTGTCGCAGTTGGGCACCAGAACCAGGGCATCGAATGCATGGGCCGTGGCCATGACCTCGATGGAGTCGGCGATGAGCTCCCGGCTGGCCAGGGAATATTTCATCCCTTCATGGTTCATGGCAATGCCGTCGCAAACCCCGATGACGCCGAATTCGATGGGGGTTCCACCCCCCATGTAGACCCCGGCTTTCACCGCGTCTACGATTTTGTCCAGATGAACGTGCCCCGGGATAATCGCATTGACGGAATTGGCAATGCCGATGAGGGGCCGTTGGATTTCTGTATCGGTGTATCCCATGGCTTTGAACAGGGACCGGTGGGGTGCCCGTTCTACGCCTTTTTTTACCACATCGCTTTTCATTGGCTCGGTCTCCTCAAAAAAAAAACCGTTATCGGCCTTTGGGGCTGATAACGGTTTTTGTTTTTTTGGCTTGGTCAGAAAATCAGGCCATTATCAACCCTGTGCCTCGCAGCAGATAAGTACATCTACGACGAGGACGATAATAAGGCTAATAAGGTTGTTAATGGCGATTGAATTTTTCATAATTATCTACATCTTTGATTTAGAATTCTCTACCTATTTGTTATGATTTAAATTGTCAAGCTTTTTTCTTGTTTTTTCTTGCAGTTTGCCCAACAGTGTCGAAATTTCCCACAGTTCCCATTGTCGGCAGGCAAAGAAACGCGTCCGGAACCAGCAGGGCCCGGCGTTGGGGTCACCTCCGGAAGGGGATTGTTTTTCAATAGATCAAGAGCCGAACATAGCGTGTTTATAATTAAAATCCAGTGGGATAGTTTGGTCCGATCCGATGGGTAGATAGGTTAGAAAAGATTTGGAATTGCAAATACTGGCAAGTACAGGTTTGGCAAACTCGATTTTCATAGGACAATCTCATTATATCTGAAACAATCTGATATTTGGATTTTTGGTCAGGTATCGCGACAAGCCGGTGCCTTAAATTTGATTGACTAAATCCCGTCGATTATAGTATAAATTTATATGAATTCTCACTGATTCTCCTCTTCTAAAAGACCTGAGGCAATTCTTCACTTATGGAATCAACTTTGGTTTTCACCTGATCGTTGCGTTCCTACGAATACTCCACATACTGAGTTCATCTGTTTGAAATTTAAAAATCATTTTTAATAATAAACCGTTATATGATTTTTGAGCCTCAATTTCAGTTGAAATTTACGTCCACTTGTTGGGTGGTTTATCAAATTTTGATTTTCTTTCTGCACGAATATAGGCTCTGGTTTCCCTTCAATTCAAACCAAGATATTCGAGAAACGAGGCACCGTTCAACAATTCAAGGAATGAGAAAGAGGAGGCAGTTATGAAAACAACAATTCTTGGAAGTCTAATGGGCGCATTCATATTGATAGTTTGCGGCATTGCGGCGGCTCAGGCGGAAATCAAGGTTGGTATCGCCTCGCCTTTGTCCGGCAGCTCACTCAATGCTGGCGAACAGCAGGAAATCGGCGCTCAAAAGGCGCTCGAACATCTGAATGACAAAGGCGGCCTCCTTGGCAAGGAGATCGTCGTCATTTCAGTGGACGATGCGTGTGAGCCGCGACAAGCCGAGGCGGTGGCGCAGCAACTGGTGAGCGAGGGCGTTGTTGTCGTCTTCGGGCATCTTTGTTCCGCCTGTTCCCTTGCCG
>JAHECI010000158.1 GCA_024641825.1 Desulfobacterales bacterium
ACAAAGATAACACCCAGCTCCCGGGCTTTTTTGTATAGATACTCTTTTTCGCCATAGGTTCGGATATCCCGATAGAGAATAAAAACATCGGTGTCCGGATGCTGTTCTTTGATGGAAACAGCCTGCAAGACAGAGGCGGTGCAGCAAATTCTGGAACAATACGGTCGATTGTCGTCCCTTGATCCCACGCATTGAATGAACACGATACTTTCCGCATTTTTCAATTTTTCAGGATCGTGTTCCAGATCATGCCAACGGGTCACTCTCGGATTCCGGCCGTAAAGGTACTCATCGACATCGGCAGCCTTGCCGCCGGTGGCAATAATGGTCACCCCATGCTGGATGGTTTTCGTGCCGTTTCCATTGGCCACCTGGGTTTCAAAGTTGCCCACAAATCCAGACGCACCCACCACTTCTGATCCGGTCAACACCTCGACGTCAGGATGCTGCTTCACTTTATCGACTAAACCGGCAAGAAATCCTGTTACATCCTGTCCCTTCCAGGTCTGTTTTAGATCCTTTGCAGCACCGCCGAGTTCGGACGATTTTTCCACTATGGTTGCCGGAAACCCCTGGTCGGCCAGGCTCAGCGCCGCGGTCATGCCGGAAATACCGCCACCGATCACAAGTACGGATTTATTGATGTCCACCGAAATATCGGGAATCGGCTCCAGCAAAGAGGCTCTGTTAACCGCCATCCGGACCAGGTCTTTTGATTTTTCCGTAGCGCTTTTCTTATCGTTCGAGTGCACCCAGGTACACTGATTCCGGATATTGGCCATATCAAAAAGATATGCATTAAGACCTGCATTCCGTATAGTCTCCTGGAATAACGGTTCATGGGTTCGAGGTGTACAGGCCGCCACGACAATGCGGTTTAAGTTTTGCTCTTTGATGACCTCGACCATCTTATCCTGGGTGTCCTGGCTGCAGGTAAACAGGTTCTCTTCCACATAAGCGACGTTGGGCAGGCTTTTCGCATATTCGGCAATGGCCGGAACATCAGCCACACCACCGATATTGATACCACAGTTGCAGACAAAGATGCCGATCCGGGCGTCTTTACCCGACACGTCACTTTCGACCGGAAATTCCTTTTCACGGACAAGAGACCCGCGGGCGGACGACAGACTAATACCGGCGCTGCATGCGGCTGAGCTCGCTTCCATGACCGACTCGGGAATGTCTTTGGGCCCTTGAAACGCACCACAAACATATATACCTTTGTTTTGGGTTGCGATGGGATCGATGCTTTCTGTTTTACAGAAATTACCTTCGCTGAGTTCAATGCCGAGCCTTTTGGCCAGATCGACAATTTCTGAAGAAATCTCCATACCCACGGACAGGACAATCTGATCAAAAATTTCGGTTTTGATCTCCCCTTCGTCGGTAACATATCGGACTTCAAGGTCATCCGTTCCGGGCACCGGATCAACGGTATGCACTCGGCTTCTTACAAATCGCACACCGTGCTTTTCTTTTGCTGATTCGTAATATTTATCAAAATCTTTGCCGTGTGTGCGCATGTCCATGAAAAATATGGCACAGTCCAGATCATTTCCGGAATGCTCCTTGGCAATCACCGCCTCTTTAACCGCATACATACAGCACACCGAAGAGCAGTAGGCATTGTCGCATCGATTCATATCCCTGGAGCCAATGCACTGGAACCATGCAATCTTTTTCGGTTCTTTATGATCCGACATCCTGACCAAATGTCCTTGGGTCGGCCCTGTGGCGGATAAAATTCGTTCAAACTCAATGGACGTAACCACATTCGGATACTTGATGTAATTGTAGTTATCAAATTTAGATGGATCAAAGGGCTTAAACCCCGGCGCAAGAATCACCGAACCGACCTCAATTTCCAATGTCTCGGGTTTTTCGGCATGGGTTTCAAGAGTGACGGCCTGGGGACCGCAGGCGTCCACGCACTGGTAACATTCACAGCAATACCCGCAGTTCAGACATCGATGCGCTTCATCCTGTCCGGCATTTTCTTCGTATCCCAGTTCAACCTCTTTGAAGTTTCCTTTGCGTTGTTCAAGGGCAAGTTCAGGCATTTCGGCCCTGGCTTCCTTGGTAATGCCTGCAGGAATCGGTCGATAGAGTGGATTTTCTTTGGACATCGGTTCACGCCCTTGAACCATATCCCGGCCGTCAATATATCGAAGGATGGATTCGGCGGCCTCTTTTCCGGCGGCAATGGCGCCGATGGCCACCCACGGTCCGGTCTGGACATCACCGCCCGCAAACACCCCTTCACGGCCGGTGGCATAAGAGATGGCATCTACCTCGGTGGTCCCCCAGCGAGAAATTTCCAGCCCTGCAATATCTTCGATGGCCGAAAGATCCGGTCTCTGACCGATGGCCGGAATCAATTGATCGATGTCCATATCGTATTCCGTCCCCGGAACCGGTACCGGTCGTCTTCTTCCGGATGAATCCACATCACTCAATTCCATCCGGATACAACGAAGCCCAACCACTTTACCGTCCTGGGTTAAGATTTCCTGAGGTGCGGATAGATACTCGATGCTGACGCCTTCGGTCTCGGCAGCGGCAATCTCTTCTTCCCATGCAGGCATTTCCGCACGAGTTCGGCGATAGACGATGTTGACATTTTTCGCCCCCAGCCGGACCGCGCAGCGGGCCACGTCTATGGCCACGTTCCCGCCGCCGATAATAGCGACATTTTCACCCACATCTGCTTTTCCGAAGAGGTTCACTTCCCTTAAAAAATCAACACCCTGGCGAACGCCCCCGGCCTTTTCACCGGGAACGCCCAGCTCGATTCCCTTATGGGCGCCGATGCCCAGATAAATCGCCTTATATCCCTTGTTGAACAGATCATCCACGGACAAATCCGAGCCCAAAGGCGTGTTGGTTTTAATTTCAACACCCAGCTTGGTAATGACCTCGATTTCCTGGTCCAGGATATCCCTCGGTAACCGATGTTCGGGAATCCCCACCCGCAACATACCGCCGGTTACAGGCAAGGCCTCATATATGGTGGATAAAATCCCCTTGCGGGCCAGATGATACGCAGCGGACAAGCCTGCCGGACCGGAACCGATAATAGCCACTTTTTCATCTCTTGCCGGAGGGCATGCGATCTCTATATCCCGGGGATCAAATTTATCTGCGGCCAATCTCTTGAGATTCCGGATGGCCACCGGAGAATCCACATCACACCGGCGGCATGCATCTTCGCATCCGTGGGGGCAAATGCGCCCCAGCACACCGGGCAACGGCAGGTCTTCCATAATAATTTTAAGGGCTTCTTTATATTTACCCTGACCCACCATCTGAACATACGCTTGAACGTTCAAACCCGCAGGGCATGCCATTCGGCAAGGCGCCTGGTCTGCTTTTTGTATGGCAAATGCTCCGGGAATCGCCTGGGCGTATTTTTTGTACGTTGCCTTTCTTTGACTAAAACCTTGATCATATTCGCTGGGCAATGAAACAGGACACACCTCGACGCAATCGCCACAAGATGTACATTTATCGGGATCAATATAGCGGGGGTTTTTCTTGACGGTGACCTTGAAACTACCTTCGGTACCCTCAACCTTATCAACTTCAGCACAGGTAATAAGGTTGATGTTAAGATGCCGGCCGACCTCGACCAGTTTGGGTGAAATAATTCACATTGCACAATCGTTGGTGGGGAATGTTTTATCCAGTTCACTCATTACGCCGCCGATGGCGGATGATTTTTCCACCAGGTGAACCAGATATCCGGAATCCGCCAGGTCCAGTGAGGCCTGCATTCCGGCAATTCCACCTCCGACAACAAGAACGGATCCGAGGATCTTATCAGTCATGTGGAACTCCTTATGTTGTGTTTTGAATATAATAGATGAGGAAGATTGAATCCAAACTTCATTCATTCATGAACTCCTGGACCACAATCAAGGAACCCTTTTACTCTCTATATGTTAAATTTGTCAACCAAAATTTAATACATATCCATAAGATGAGTGCTAAATTCGTCAGCAAAAATTTAACACATGATAAAAAGGGACCTTTTACATTTGTCAACTGACTGAACATATGGTGAAATTATAACTATTACTTTTTTATAGCCCTGTCACTATTTGAAACGCTCAGTTTAGATGAAAATAGCCTTGAAAGAGATCATAGAGCATGATAATTCGTAAACATGAATAATCACACGACTTCAATTATGAATATCGCCCTTATAGGTGGCGGAATTTTTTGTAAAGAAATTCTTGAAAAGACCACCTTTGATTATAAACAGGAAGGGATCAATGCCGCCATCGTGGCTGTCGCCGATTCCGACCCCGAGAGTCCGGGAATGGTGCTCGCCGGAAAAATGAACCTTTTGACCCTCACCGATTATCACGAACTGTATGATCCAAAATACAATATTCACCTGATCATTATTCTCACACCGGAACAGCATCTCTTTGAAGATATTCTCAAAACCAGACCCTCTCACATCCGTCTCATGGCATACGATGTCTTTAACATATTCTGGAAAGCTATTGGAGTCGAGGAACAAAAGCTAAGAGAACGAACAGAGGAAATGGAAACCATTCTCAACGGTATCCAGGAGTTCATCCTGGTGATTACCCCTGAAAAGGAAATTATAGATGTCAATGAGACGTTTCTGGAAAAGATGTGTTATGCCCGTAACGAGGTGATCGGGAAAAAATGCCATGAGGTCTATCAGAAAAGTAATACACCATGCAGCTTTGATGATATCGTCTGCCCGTTAAAAAAAGTCATCGACAACAAAAGGCCGGTGACAAAGGTCATGAATCGTTTCAACCACAATGGTGAACGTCGATACATGGAGATTTCCATTTTTCCCATCTGGGAAAGCGACGGTCAAATCTCAAAATTTATTGAAATCAGCCGGGACATCACTGAAAGAAAGATAGAAGAAGAAAAAATAACCCGTCGCCTGGAACAAATGGTGGAAGAACGAACCCGCCAGTTGAAAGAAACCCATAACAAACTCATCCACCAGGACAAGATGGCCTCTCTCGGCAAGTTGTCGGCCTCTGTAGTCCATGAAATCAACAATCCCAACGCCGGGATATTAAACCTGATCATGCTCATCAAACGGATTATCGACGAAGGCCCTATCAACCCAAAGGAGATGGAACAGTTCAAGCGATATCTGACCCTCATGGAAACGGAAACCCGTCGGATCGGCCGGATTGTTTCGAATTTGCTGGCCTTTTCCCGGCAATCCAAAATGCGCCCGACATTATTAAACATAAACCGGCTCATCGAAAAAACACTGGTATTGAATTCGAACCTGCTCAAAATCAACAACATCAAAGTCAAAAAACGAATGGACCCGGATCTGCCTGATCTTACCGGCTCGGAAGACCAGCTTCAGCAGGTTTTCATGAACATCGTCTCCAACGCTGCAGAAGCAATGGAATCTGCCGGAAAAGGTGAGTTGAGCATCACCACACGTCATTCTTCGAAAAAAGGCAATGTTAAGGTTGTTTTCAAGGATACCGGGGTGGGCATACCCGATAAAAATTTTTCAAGACTTTTTGAACCCTTTTTTACAACCAAGAAAAGAGGAAAAGGGGTAGGGCTTGGGCTCTCTGTGGCTTACGGCATCATTCAAGAACACCAAGGTTCTATCTATGTTCAATCCGAAAAAGGAAACGGCACCACTTTCAACATAGAAATTCCTTTGAATCCAATTTCGCATGAATCTGAAAAGTCCGGAGGTATCCATGCTCGTCACGAAGATCCTGATCGTTGATGATGAACCCATCATGCGTGAATCTTTGGCCGGTTGGCTTGAACGGGATGGTCATCATGTCGATACGTCAGCCAGCGGGGAAGGTGCTTTAAAAAAGCTAAAAGACACCCGCTACGATATCCTTTTGGTCGATATCAAGATGGAAGGAATAAGCGGGCTGGATGTTTTAAAACATGTCAAAGAAAGTGATCCTGATATCGCCGTGGTGATGATCACCGCGTACGGTTCCATCGCAACGGCCATCGAGGCGATGAAAAACGGGGCCTATGATTATCTCCTGAAACCGTTTGATCCGGACGAATTGGGGATTATCATTGAAAAAATACTTAAGAACCAGGCCCAGCTTCGAGAAAACATCTATCTAAAAGCCCAATTCAAGGATCGAACCCGTTTCGAGAGTATGATCGGTCAGTCCAGGCCGATGCAGGAAATATTCGATCTTATCATGGATGTTTCACCCAGGGATTCAACAGTTATGATAACCGGTGAGACCGGGACCGGCAAAGGGCTTGCCGCCAAAGCCATTCATTCAAACAGTTCCCGTTGTGAAGGCCCGTTTGTGGTCGTCAATTGTGGCGCCCTTCCAGAACATCTTATGGAAAGTGAGCTTTTCGGCCATCAAAAAGGGGCGTTCACTGACGCCAAAGAAACCAAAAAAGGACGTCTGGAAATATCCCACGGCGGCACCCTTTTTTTGGACGAAATCGGGGAGATCAGCATGAGAATGCAGATCGACCTTTTGAGAGTGCTGGAGGATCGCATATTTTATCGGGTGGGAGGGACCCAGCCCCTTAAATCGGATTTTCGAGTGATTGCCGCCACCAATAGAAATCTCGAAGATGCTGTCAAAGAGGGAATCTTTCGAGAAGACCTTTACTACCGTCTGAATGTGATCTCTTTTGAGATTCCTCCGCTTCGGGAACGCAAAGAAGATATTCCGCTTCTGGCCGAACATTTTCTGCGCCGTTTTACACAAGAAACCAACAAGCCCATCGATCGGATCAACCGGGATGCCATGGACGAATTGATGCTCTATGAATGGCCGGGAAACGTCAGAGAGCTCGAAAATGCCATAGAACGGGCGGTGGTGGTCAGCAAAAGTCGTTACATATTGCCTGAAGATCTGCCCATTTTCAGGCCTGAATACCGTATTCCATCAAAAGACAATTCCCTTCAAGAGGTTGAAAAAGCACACATCAGCCAAATGCTTAACGACAATCAATGGAATATCAAGAAATGTTCGGAAATACTGGGAATAGACCGCTCGACACTCTACAGTAAAATCAAGCGGTACAAGCTGAAAAAACCAGATTGACAATGAGGTTATCATCTAAATCTTGCAAAAAATTATTATTTCCCCCATCAATAATATCGATGTTTGTAATTACCAACTCCTGGGCCAAAAAATACACCGAACATTCGGCTTTCAAACTGAGATAAAATCCCTACTTCAAGATGTCAATTTTGCCTACAACCTAACAAGGGATCAGTATCACTCCACAGCAATTCTCGAAAAACTGGCAAGCACATCACCTTCTCATGCCATCAAAGTCGCAGCAATTACCCATGT
>JAHECI010000159.1 GCA_024641825.1 Desulfobacterales bacterium
GAACATCGATGTCCTGAAATGATTTCTCGTCAACAGGGTTGGTAATGTATCCGATTTCAATCAGGATTGCAGGCATATCCGCCCCTTCCAGAACCATCAGCGGCGCCCCCTGAATATCCGGTTTATATGGCGTCTCTTTGACAATACGGTCCCGGACCGACTCTGCCAGAATCTTACTGTTTTGCTGGTGCCTGTTTTGAATATTGGACCATGAATCCTCGGTGCTTTCGTTTTTGAATTCTTTAGACGAATCCGGGTCGAGCGTGAGGGTGGATTTTGAGGTTTTTTTGTAATAATACAGGGACATCCCACTGGCCTGGTGCAGAAAACTTCCGCCGGCATGAATGCTGATGAACAGGTCTGCGTCCACATGGTTAGCGGTTGCCGATCGGGCGGGGATATCGACCCAGTGATCATCGGTCCGTGTCAGCATTGTCTTGTAAGTTTTTTCGAGTTCTTCTGCCAACACCTGTGCAAATTTCAGGGTGACAGTTTTTTCAAATGTCCCATTCGGCCCTTCCCCTCCTGTCTCATATCCGCCATGTCCGGGATCTATAACAATGGTCTTTTTTTGCATATGGAAGCCCATTTTTTTAGGACTTGCTTCTGTGGTTAGCGGAAATATGAAGATCAAGACAAAGAAAAACAGCGGGATATGATGACGTTGAACATATGATTTATAACGTGCCGACATAAAGACAATTTCCTTTGTTTTGCTTGACACTTGTCGGTTTAGGAATTATTCTATTAAATTGATTTTTTGGGAATGTAATGTATTTAAACATATTGTTCAAGCGACTTCAGAACAGCGCACTAAATCATAATATATCGCTTCACTGACACATTTCAATAAAAGAATAAAAAGACATGAAAAATGCGAGAGTGGCGGAATTGGTAGACGCACTGGACTTAGGATCCAGCTCTGGAAACAGAATGGGAGTTCAACTCTCCCCTCTCGCACCACTTAAAAATCAAGGAAATCTTTGAAAAAGTCGTTTTTTGTCCAAGGCCGACGCCAAGATCTCGAACATGGGCAAAAAGGGACGTTTTGCAAAGGCCGCAATTCAACGTGCCTGAAATGCTGCTGAGCGTCAGGCTCTGGTCTGTTTGAAAGGAGTTATATGCAAGTTAAAGTAGAGGATGTGAGTAGCGTAAAAAAGGTGTTGCACATCGAGATTCCCGAAGACACGGTTACTCGGGAACTGAACGATGCCTACCAGCAACTTAAAAAGACGGCTAAAGTAAAGGGGTTTCGTCCTGGTAAGACCCCGCGTTCGGTTTTGGAAAGGATGTTCAGAAAGGATGTCCACATGGATGTGTCTTCGAAATTGCTTCAGGACTCCTTTGTGGAGGCCCTCAAGGAAACCGATCTGAATATTGTGGGAAACCCAAAGATCGATCCACCCCAGCTCGAGGAAAAAGGTCCCTATAAATATGATGCCACCGTGGAAATAAAACCCGATATCGACAAAATCGATTTCAAGGGATTGTCATTGAAAAAGTCATTGTACCGGATTACGGATGAAGAAATGGATGCCCAGCTTCAGATGCTCCAGAAAAACCTGGCGCAACAAATCCCGGTAACTGAAGATCGAGGGGTAAAAGAAAACGATTTTGTCCGGATCGATTATGAAGGCTTCGAAGACGGCAAACCCTTTTCCGAGACCCAGAAGACGGAAAACTTTACCATGAAGATCGGAGCCGGCGCTATTTCAAAAATCCTTGATGAAAATTTGATCGGCAAGAAACCGGGGGAAGATGTTGAAATAAAGGTAAATTTCCCCGAAGACCATTTTAATAAAAAACTGGCAAACCATGAAATTACATTTAATGTCAAACTCCATGAAATCCGGGAAGAAGTCCTTCCTGAGATCGATGATGAATTTGGCAAAAAACTCGGCCCATATGAGACCCTGGATGACGTGAAAAATGCCATAACGGACAATCTGAAACAAGGGTATGAAAAACGTGTGGAACAGGAATTGAACGAACAAATTTTTCAAGAACTCATTGAAAAGACAGAATTTGAACTGCCCGAATCGATGATAGAATATGAGCTCGATGGGATTGTTGAAGAAGTTGAAAAAACGTTAATGTACTACAACAAGTCCATGGAAGATCAGGGGCTTACAAGGGAGTCTCTTGCTGAAAAGCATCGTGAAACCGCAGAAAAGAAAGTAAGGCGCCACCTGATTTTAGGTAAAATTATCGATCAGGAGGAATTGACCCTTTCGGACCAAGAATTGGACGCGGGTTTCAATGAAATGGCCCAAGCCGTTAATCAGCCTGTTGAAGCCATAAAGAGCTATTACAATAAAGACCAGAACAATCTCGAATTTTTTAAACATACCTTACTTGAAAAACAGGCTATCAGGCTTATTATTGAGAGTAGCACCATAGAGGAAATCGAACCTGAACTGGAAAAAAATACTGAAAGTTAATGCATCGGCAAGCGTTTTTACAATGCCTGGGATGCAGAGAAAAATTGTAAAAAAAGGAGATGATTTGTGCCGTTAATACCGATGGTCATAGAACAAAGTAGCAGAGGTGAGCGAGCCTACGACATATATTCCAGGCTCCTAAAGGACAGGATTATCTTTCTGGGCACTGCCATCAATGACGAAGTCGCCAATCTGTTGATCGCACAATTGCTGTTCCTTGAATCCGAAGATCCTGATAAAGATATAAATTTTTACGTAAATTCTCCCGGCGGTATCGTTACGGCCGGCATGGCGGTATACGATACCATGCAGTATATAAAACCGGATATCGCAACGGTGTGTATCGGACAGGCCGCCAGCATGGGTGCAATTTTACTGACAGCCGGAGCAAAAGGAAAGCGCTATTCACTTCCCAACTCAAGAATTCTGATCCATCAGCCCATGGGAGGATTTCAGGGGCAGGCTTCGGATATCGAAATACAGGCCAAAGAAATCCTGCGCATGAAAGACACCCTAAACAAAATACTGGTAAAGCATACGGGCAAGGATTTAGATCAGATTCAGTTAGATACTGACCGTGACTTTTTCATGACAGGGCAAGAAGCCAAAGAATACGGCATCATCGATCATGTCATCATAAATCGGGAAGATCTGAATAAAATAGAAAAGACGGAGAAATAACATGTCCAAAAAAGGGGATACAAACGACAACCTTTTCTGTTCATTCTGCGGAAAGAATCAGAAGGAGGTTCAAAAATTGATTGCCGGCCCCGCAGTCTATATTTGTGATGAATGCATACAGCTCTGCAGCGAGATCATTGAAGAGGAACGCGAAAAAGACACCGATGATATGGAGCATCCCCTCATTCCAAAAGAGATCAAAGCGATGCTGGACGATTATGTCATCGAGCAGGACCCGGCGAAAAAAATCCTCGCTGTTGCCGTTTACAATCACTACAAACGTCTTAATTCTTCGTTAAAAACAGGCGATGTGGAGATACAGAAAAGCAATATTCTTCTCATTGGACCCACCGGGTGCGGGAAAACATTGCTGGCACAAACCCTTGCCAGATTTCTGAATGTACCCTTTACCATCGCTGACGCAACGAGCCTTACAGAAGCCGGCTATGTGGGTGAGGATGTGGAAAACATCATCCTTGCCCTGCTTCAGAACGCAGACTACGATGTAGAAAAGACCCGGCGAGGTATCGTTTACATCGACGAAATTGACAAAATTGCCCGCAAGTCCGATAACCCATCCATCACCCGGGATGTTTCGGGAGAAGGGGTCCAGCAGGCATTATTGAAAATTATCGAAGGGACCACCGCCAGTGTCCCGCCAAAAGGGGGCCGGAAGCATCCCCAACAGGATTTCGTCAAGGTGGACACGTCCAACATACTCTTTATTTGTGGCGGAACCTTTACCGGTCTCGAGCAGATCATCCAGAGACGTCTCGGCTCTAAAGTGATGGGATTCGGCGCCAAAATCATGAAACAGGAAGAAAAAAGTGTCGGTGAAACCCTTAAGATGGTTCAGCCCGAAGATTTGATCAAATATGGTTTGATTCCTGAATTTCTGGGTCGTCTTCCGGTGATTGCAACCCTGGGAGAACTGAATGAGTCGGCTTTGATAAGAATTCTGAAAGAACCGAAGAACGCCCTGATCAAACAGTTTCAAAAACTTATGGAGATGGAAGGGGTGAATCTGAGGTTAACCGACAGCGCCTTTGCCGCCATTGCCAGAGAAGCCATGAAACGGAAATCCGGTGCCAGGGGGCTTCGGGCCATCATGGAGAAATGCATGATCGATATTATGTATGAAATCCCTTCCATGGAGAACGTCAAGGAATGTGTCATCGGAGAGGATACGGTCATCAATCAGGAAGATCCGATTCTCTTGCTTGAACAGCCCAAAAAACAGGTGCAAGACAGGTAGTTAGGAGTCTAAAATTATTATGATTAACTTGCCGAAATTTTTCAAAGAGGACGACCCTGAGGCGCCAAAGCTGGTGCTTCCGCTTCTCGCCCTGAGGGATATCGTTGTTTTCCCCCACATGGTGGCACCGCTTTTTGTCGGACGTTCAAAATCCGTGAATGCCCTTTCAGAAGCCATGAGCAGCGACAAGCGGATTTTTCTTGCCACTCAGAGAAAAGCAGACATCGACAATCCCAATGAAAAAGACATCAATCGTGTGGGAACCATTGCAAACGTACTCCAGCTCCTAAAGCTTCCGGATGGCACGGTAAAGGCTCTGATCGAGGGTAAAACCCGAGCTTCCATCGCTCGATTCGTAAAACACAAGGACTATTTCCAGGTAGAGTTAGAGCCGGTTCCCGAAACTGAAGTATCCCCTGCAGAAAGTGAAGCCCTGGTCAGGTCCATTATTAAAAGTTTCGATGAGTATGCCAAAATAAACAAAAACATCTCCAAAGATCTGGTAAAAAGTGTCGGCAGTATCTCAGACCCTTCAAAGCTGGTTGACACAGTGGCTGCACATTTCTCGTTTAAAATCCAAGATAAACAGGAATTGCTGGAAACAATCTCCTTGGAAAAACGGCTCTCTCAACTTCTGAGCTTGATAAACATGGAGATCGATATCTTCAAGATGGACGAACGGATAAAAAGCCGCGTCAAAGAACAGATGGAAAAGACGCAAAAAAATTATTATCTGAACGAACAGATGCGGGCCATCAAGAAGGAGATCGGTTCAGAGGATGATCACTCCGACGAGCTCATGGAGCTTGAGAAGCGAATCAAGCGAAAAAGGATGTCCAAGGAAGCCGCTGGAAAGGTCCGGCAGGAGTTTAAAAAACTGAAGATGATGACGCCCATGTCCGCCGAAGCGACGGTGGTGCGGGGCTATATCGACTGGTTGATCAGTCTTCCATGGTTCGACCGGAAGAAAGTCCGCCAGGATCTTGTAGAAGCCGATAAAATTCTCGAAGAAGATCATTATGGGTTGAAAAAACCAAAGGAGCGCATACTCGAATATCTGGCCGTTCAATGCCTGGTCAAAAAGATTCGGGGTCCAATACTCTGCTTCGTCGGTCCGCCCGGTGTGGGAAAGACGTCTTTGGCCAAATCGGTTGCCAGAGCCACGGGAAGAAAATTTGTCCGTCTTTCATTGGGAGGTGTCAGGGATGAAGCTGAAATTCGTGGCCACCGTCGCACCTACATCGGTGCAATGCCGGGTAAAATCATCCAATCCCTGAAAAAAGTCGGCGTCAACAACCCGGTATTTTGTCTGGATGAAGTCGACAAAATGAGTATGGATTTCCGGGGAGATCCTTCGGCCGCCCTTTTAGAAGTGCTCGATCCCGAACAAAACTACAGCTTCAACGACCATTATCTGGATGTGGATTACGATCTTTCGGACATCCTGTTTATCACCACCGCCAACACACTGCCGGAGATTCCGCTTCCATTACAGGACCGGATGGAAATTATCCGCCTTCCCGGCTATGCTGAATATGAAAAATATCATATTGCCAAAGACTTTCTCATATCCAAGCAGATTAAAATGAACGGGCTTGAAGGGAAAAATGTGCAATTTTCAAAAAATGCGGTCCTAAGGATCGTTCGCCGGTATACCCGGGAATCAGGGGTTAGGAATCTCGAACGGGAGATCTCCTCGATTTGCCGTAAAATCGCACGTGAAGTTCTAAAAAATAAAGAAGCGAAAACCTTCAAAGTAACGGCCCAATCGATACAGAAATATCTGGGTCCCCCTCGATTCAAGGAGTTTCAGATAGAGCAAGAGGACCAGGTCGGCACGGTCACCGGACTTGCCTGGACTCAGGTGGGCGGAGAATTGCTTAGCATCGAAACGCTGATTATGCCCGGCAAGGGAAATCTGACCATGACCGGCAAACTTGGGGATGTAATGAAAGAATCCGCCCAGGCAGCTGTGAGCTATGTTCGTTCACGGGCCGAGACTCTTGCCATCGACTTGAAGTTTTACAAACTGAACGACATTCACATCCATATACCCGAAGGCGCTATTCCAAAAGACGGCCCTTCTGCAGGGATTTCAATGTGCACCTCCATCGTGTCGGCGTTAACCAAACGCCCTGTTCGCCATGATATCGCAATGACCGGCGAGATTACACTCCGGGGTCGTGTTCTGACCATCGGCGGGCTAAAAGAGAAAATTTTGGCCGCCCACAGGGGCGGGGTCAAAAAGGTCATCATACCCAAAGAAAATGAAAAAGATTTAAAGGATATCCCCGCGACAGTTTTAAAAGCGATTGAAATTGTTTCGGTGGAGCATATGGACGAAGTTCTGCCCCATGCTTTGATTCTGGAAGAGGGGGACGCGCTGTTTAAGGGACATGATATCCCATTTGATATGATGACCAAAGATATGGATCCGGATCAGCGGTCCGCCCTGATTTAATCGTTAAGTCTTTTGATACGGGTGCCAATTTAATCTTGACTTAATGTTATTAAATTGTTAGCAGTACCTTTTTTCAAGCAACCCCATTAGCCATGAAAAAGATACGGGCGGGTAGCTCAGTTGGGAGAGCATCGGCCTTACAAGCCGAGGGTCACAGGTTCAAGCCCTGTTCCGCCTACCATTTTGATTGACTATTGAAAATCGAATCCATTTTCAATAGTCAATCTTAAATCATCAAGGCCATTGGCGGTGAAATTCAGAATGGTTAGAGCGTCCCGTCCAACACGACGGGAAGACCGCAAATTTAAATCGTTTTCCGCCTAACCTTTTGCTTGACTATTGGGAATTGAATCAATAAAATCGACTTCTCAATAGATAAAATTAATTGCCAATTCACTCGGGGGTGTAGCTCAGCTTTGGTTAGAGCG
>JAHECI010000160.1 GCA_024641825.1 Desulfobacterales bacterium
AGGTCTGAATGTACGTGTTCAGGGGGTGCGCTCCTCCGCTTCACTCCGGTGTCTACGTGTCTGGTCATTTCAATGACTTAGCAGCGGGGGCATTCCTGCCCCCTCCGCGTTTTCCCGCAAAAAGCATGCGGGAGCCGCGGTCTCCCCCACAGCTAAGTCATTGAAATAACGAAGCCACTCCGCCAATATCGTTAATCGGTGAAGCGCATCCCCTGAACACGTGCGGCGGGATGACCTCAGATCGTGATCAGCGGCGAATATTTTAAGTCAGATTTTAAAGCCTTTGGCAACGGGCAACCATTGGGGACTTGCAGAACACTCGGCTCGGAATGCCCATGGATGAGATCCGGTCGTTTGTCGGTTTTTTCTTCCCTGATTTAAAATTAGAGGGGTGACACTCGAGGTGGCCATTTCGACTTGACACCCCATCAGATTTTTGCCATAAACCAAGGTTACAAAGCAGCGAATGTGTTGCTCAAAAAGGAAGAGCAGATACATAACTTAATTCCAACCTAATTCCTCGAGGTGAATAAAATGAATGGATCGGTAGAGCAAACTCGTCAAACATACCATGGGTGGGACGAGTTCTATAATAAAGGGATCGATGAAAAATTAGATTTTTTCAAGGTAAACGGCAGATTGTTTGATGTGATTTTTGCCCAACAGTTCGACAGAAAGTTCATGGATTATTTGTGTAAGATCGCAGACATGATCCGGTCGTTGGCCAAGACGAAAATGGGCCAGAAAAAACTCAGACATCTTTTGCCCCATAAACGGGCCATGCTCTATTTTGTTCAACCCTCAACACGGACGTTTCTGTCTTTCCAAAATGCATGTTATATTCTGGGGCTGAGCGTTTCCGAAAGTCGGGGAACGTCAACGAGTTCCGAGGTCAAAGGAGAGTCATCGGAAGATACCATCCGCACATTTGCCAGTTATGTCGATCTGATTATTTCCAGGCACCCGGAAGCCGGGTTTGCCGAAAAAACCGCCTGGGTCCTGAATCAGACCGATCGTCCCGTTCCCATTTTAAACGGGGGCTCGGGACCGGATCAACATCCGACCCAAGCCCTGTTGGATATTTATACGCTGGAAAGATCATTTCAACACATCGGCGGTTTGGACGGTAAAAAGATTGCGATGGTCGGTGATTTAAAGCGCGGGCGAACCGTCCGTTCCCTGAGTTATCTGATGAAAAATTATAAGGACGTAAGTTTGTACTTTATTTCACCGGATGTGTTCAGGATGAAAGACGACATTAAGAGTTTTTTGAAAAAACACGACATTCCCTATCATGAAACCGATGATTTCGAAAGCGTTATGCCGGAAGTGGACGCCATCTACATGACCAGAATTCAGAAAGAGTATTCCGACGATCCATCCGGCGAGGCCGACAGCTATCCCGAGTTCCATTTCAAGAAAGAACACCTGTCCATCATTCAACCCCATTGTACCATCATGCACCCGCTTCCCCGGCGATATGAAATAGAAGTGGACGTCGATCAAGATCCGCGGGCCGCCTACTGGCGACAGGAGCGAAACGGCATGTGGATTCGGGCCGCTTTGATCGCCTATGTTTTCGGGGTTGAACAGGAGATCTTTACGGAATTTTCCTGATGGGCTCGAAAATTGATGAACTCGTAAAAAGTCTGATTTTGCTCGCTCCGCAAGCAATTTTGGGATTCATGACGCGCCTGGCTAAATTGCAAGAACTCGGGCTAACGCCCTCAAACAGCTCGCAATTTTTAACGCCAGACGCATCATGAATCTTTCTCCAAAATTGCTCGATGTCGCTCACAAAAGACTTTTTACGAAACCGTCAAAATTAAATAAAAATAAATTCTTCTTTAGCCTCAAATCCATTATTCTTTCCTCCCCAGGAGACACGGCATTTTTATCCTAAAAAAGCTGGCCGCTCTGAAGTCGGATAGGTATGCCCGCTGTTCATTGAACCGTTGACCGGAAATAAAACCACCGGTCAACAGTTCAATGAATTCTACAGGCTCAGCAGTTGCCACTTGAACCAAATGTGAGCAGGATCTTTTTCATACAGGGGATGCCAGATCAGATTGAGTCGAAAATCTGGGGGATTGTTCGGAAGCTTCACCAGCCTTAAGGGCATGATCTCGGTCAGTTTGGTTGCCATGCGGCGCGTCAGGGTCATGATGTAATCGGTCTCGACAAGAATCAGCGCAGCCGGTAAAAAAGCTGCGGTGCTAACGCTGTACTTTCTCTGAACACCTTGTTTTTCAAGCCAGTTATCCAAAAGTCCAAATCGAAAGGGCGAGCCCAATATGGAAATTAAAATATGGGGTGTTTCGGTTAACTGCTCGAGGGAAACAGAGGGTCCGATATTTTTGTTTTCTTCCCGAACAACACATACCAATGAGTCCTTAATCCAACTCCGACTCTTCAGGTTTTTTGGGATATCCATAAGGCCTTCAACGCCGATGACAAAATCGACCTCGCCGCTGGTGAGTTTTGACTCGGGAAGTTCATGGGTCAGTATTTCAGCTGCCACGGTGCAATGGGGCGCAACTTTTTCCAGGTGGGCCATTAGTTTGGGCATCACCAGGCATTCAAAATATTCGGTACAATACAAAACGAACTTTCTGTCGGAGGTCAGGGGGTCAAAGGTTTTTTGTGTATAAATGGTGCGATTAATTCGGTTGAGCATCTCTCTGACCGGCACCTCCATTTCAAGGGCCCGTGGGGTAGGCATCATCCCCTGTTCCGTCCGCATCAAAATGGGATCGCCCAGCAGGGTGCGCAAACGGCTCAGAGCATGGCTCATTCCGGATTGGCTTAAAAACACCTTTTCAGCAGCTTTGGATACATTGCGTTCGCTCATCAGGGCATCAAAGCAAACCAATAGATTCAAGTCGAAGTTTCGAAGATTAATGCTCATGATCGTATTTCATCCTCTCGGGTGTCCATCGGCAGATGGCATTATTGCCCGCCGCTCAGGTATTGTGGAATCTCCCTATCGCATCGGATTCCGAATTTAAACAGGTGGTTCCGGGCAGACAGTCGAACCTGAAAATGCCCATTGCATCGGGCAACAAATATGGCGTTGTCTACCCTGGGCATGTGCGAAATTAATTCAGCCTATGAGTGTAATGAACTTGACACATATGTCAAGGATTTTTATACATCACTTCAGCAATAAACATGTGCGATATTCATTTGGATGGTGAATGCAAAGAATTTGTCCCACAGGCTGAGGCATTTATACAGCGATTCAGGACCGGGTATGCACGAAATTAATTACCATTATGAGCGCAATGAAGTTGACCGATGTGCTAAACTTTTTTATACAGGTTATAACCAGTTTAAGGTTTGCATCCAAATGTGCAAAAGGTTTTGCACATGTTCATTTCTGCAATGGGCTCTTTTTAAAACAATTAAAAGGATCATACTTTGCACACTCAAATCACCCATAGTAACATATTATTTATGCCGGCGAATTTCGGAACGGCGTGCGAGGCAACACCTGCGAGGTGTTTGCAGACCGTCGGGTCATTTCGACCGACCCTGTTGAAGTCGATGGTGTGTGACGACTGCGTTGCCTTCGACAATAACTACACGGAGACATAGGAGATTTACATGACTGATAAAAAACCGATACTTTTAATTGCATTGGGCGGGAACGCTCTGATTCAAAAAGGGCAAACCGGCACTGCAGACCAACAATTTGAAAACCTCAGTCTGCCCATGAAGCAGATTGCTGAACTGTCCAGAAGCTACCGGCTTGTGATTACACACGGTAACGGTCCCCAGGTGGGGAATCTGCTGCTGCAACAGGAGAGCTGTGATGAAGTTCCGAAAATGCCCTTGGAGGTCATCGGCGCCATGACCCAGGGACAGATCGGCTATATGATTGAATCTTCTCTCGACACGGCACTGATGGAAATGGGGGTCGATGAAGACCAAGATTTTGTATCCCTCATCACTTACGTGGTCGTGGATGAAAACGATCCGGCCTTTCAAAATCCAACCAAACCCATCGGCCCGTTTTACACCGAAGCCCAGGCGGCGAAGCTGCCGTACACCCTCGTCAAAACCGACAAGGGGTACCGGCGGGTGGTGGCGTCCCCTAGACCGTTGGCCATCGTGGAATGCAAGGAGATAAAAAAGCTCATCGATATCAACTTTATCGTTATTTGCTGTGGCGGCGGCGGGATACCGGTGGTCCGCAAAGAACGGAGATTTAGCGGCGTGGAAGCGGTGATCGACAAAGATCTGGCGAGTTCGGTCCTGGCTCGGGAATTAAACGCAGATGTCTTTATCGTTGCGTCGGATGTTGAAGGCGCTGCCGTGGACTGGGGGAAACCCGAGCAGAGGATTCTGAGAAAGGTCCCTTTGTCGGAAATCAAGGAGTATGTCGAAGCCGGTCATTTCCCGGCAGGATCCATGGGCCCCAAAGTTGATGCGGTGGTTGAGTTTGCTGAACGTACGGGAAACCGGGGCATTATCTGCCAGTTGGATGATATTCAAAAAGCGGTCGAAGGTGGTGCCGGGACCGAAATCAGCCAATAAGGTGTCGTAAAGTTAAAATCAAATACATCGGTTCTTTGATTTTTAGATGTATGTTTTTTGAAATATTATAAAAAAGGACTTGGGCTAAAATCGGCCAATACCATATTGTTGAACCGGCGGCCGAGGCTAAAAACAAGCCCTGACAATTCATTAGATTGGAGGAAAAATGTCAAAGAAAAAGGTAATCATTATCGGTGCGGCCGGAAGAGACTTCCATAATTTCAATACCTATTACAGGGGCAATGAAGATTACGACGTGGTCGCCTTTACCGCGGCACAGATCCCGGACATTGAAGGCAGAAAATACCCTGCCGAACTGGCCGGTGAACTGTATCCGAATGGTATTCCCATCTATGCCGAAGAAGATCTTGAAAAATTGATCCGGGAACTGGACGTCGATGACTGTGTATTTTCTTACAGTGATGTATCTTATCAGCACGTCATGAGCATGAGTTCCGTTGTCGCCGCTGCCGGTGCCAACTTTGTCCTGCTGGGACCCGGAGATACCCAGATCAAAAGCACCAAGCCGCTCATTTCCGTGGGGGCAGTCCGTACCGGTTGTGGCAAGAGCCAGACATCCCGGAGAATCATCGAGTCACTCATGGCCAAAGGGCTGAAAGTCGTTGCCATCCGGCATCCGATGCCCTATGGCGACATTGCCGCTCAGAAGGTCATGCGTTTCGCCAGCGTCGAGGATATCGATAAAAACAAATGTACCGTCGAAGAGATGGAAGAGTATGAACCCCACGTGATTCGCGGAAACGTGATTTACTCCGGCGTTGACTACGAAGCCATCATAAGGGCCGTTGAAAACGATCCCGACGGTTGTGATGTGGTGCTGTGGGACGGTGGAAACAATGACTTCCCGTTCTACAAATCAGATCTGCATGTTACCGTCGTCGATCCCCATCGTCCGGGTCACGAACTGACCTATTACCCCGGAGAAACCACGCTGCGCCTGGCGGACGTCGTTGTGATCAACAAAATGGACAGTGCCGATGCCGCCGGTATCAACACCGTTAGAAAAAACGTGGCCAAAGTAAATCCGAACGCCATCGTGATTGACGGCGCTTCTACCCTTAAAGTTGAAGATCCTTCGGTGATCAAGGGCAAAAAAGTTCTGGTGGTGGAAGACGGTCCGACCCTCACCCACGGTGAGATGAAAATCGGAGCCGGTGTGGTTGCCGCTGAAAAGTTCGGCGCAGCCGGACTGGTGGATCCCAGACCGTACACCGTGGGCAGATTGACGGAGACCTTCGAGATCTATCCTAACATCGGAACCCTGCTTCCGGCCATGGGGTACGGCGCGGTACAGTTAAAGGACATGGAAACCACCATCAACAATACCGAATGTGATGCCGTTGTCGTGGCGACGCCCATCGATTTGAACCGGATTCTAAAGATCGATAAACCGAATACAAGGGTATTTTATGACTTGCAGGAAATAGGATCACCCAATTTTGAAGAGGTCCTGGCCGATTTCGGCAAAAAACACAATCTGTTTTAAGTCATTACCCATTATATATGGGGGCGGCGCCAATGGCGCCGCCCCCAACTATGAGTTACTTCAATAGAGTATTCATGAAAGGAGTCGACCATGGCTTTTAATTTGAGAAACAGGCACTTTTTGAAGCTTTTGGATTTCAGCCCACAGGAGATCCGGTTTCTGCTGGATCTTTCCATCGACCTGAAAAAGGCAAAATATGCCGGAATAGAACAACCCCGATTGACCGGTAAAAATATCGCCCTGATTTTCGAAAAAGGCTCCACCAGAACTCGGTGCGCCTTTGAAGTTGCGTCTTACGATCAGGGCGCAAAGGTGACCTATCTGGGGCCGACCGGTTCTCAGTTGGGAACCAAGGAAACCATGAAAGATACGGCCAGGGTTCTTGGCAGGATGTATGACGGTATCGAGTATCGCGGTTTCGCACAGGAGAAAGTCGAAGAACTGGCGAAATACGCAGGCGTTCCTGTTTGGAACGGCCTCACCAACGAGTTCCATCCCACGCAGGTTCTTGCGGATTTTATGACCATGATGGAGCATTCCGACAAACCGTTGCACCAGGTCAAGTTCGCCTACCTGGGCGATGCTCGGAATAATATGGGCAATTCTCTTCTGGTGGGTGCTGCGAAGATGGGTATGGATTTTCGCTCGGTAGCGCCCAAGTCGGTTCAGCCCACGGGGGAAATTGTGGACGCGGCCAATAAAATTGCTGCCGAAACCGGCGCCAAGCTCCTGATCACCGATGATTTGAAGGCCGGCGTCAAGGACTGCGATTTTCTTTACTCGGACGTCTGGGTCTCAATGGGTGAGCCCGCCGAGGTGTGGAAAGAGAGAATCGAGCTTTTGACACCCTACCAGGTCAATCAAGCGGCCATGGATCTCACCGGGAACCCGAAGGTGAAATACATGCACTGTCTGCCGGCGTTCCACAATCGTGATACCATTATCGGTGAAGAGATCTACCGGAAATTCGGTTTGGAAGGCATGGAAGTGACCGAAGAAGTCTTTGAGTCCGAGGCCTCCATTGTCTTTGACGAGGCCGAGAACAGGATCCACACCATCAAGGCCGTCATGGTGGCGACCCTGGGAGACTGATGGTATCAGTGTCGGTATGGCAGCTATATATTAGGTCGTTTTATGTCAGTAATATGCTAAGATGGTGATCATCTTGGTCGAAGGAACAGAACAATGTAGCAATGCACCATGGGGTGCAACAA
>JAHECI010000161.1 GCA_024641825.1 Desulfobacterales bacterium
AGCAGACAAAAGGTAACCCAGAGCGCCTTACCGAATACATATCGGGATCCATCGGCGATGCCAGTCTTTTAAACCCTATTCTTTCGGCGGATTCATCGAGCGGCAGCATTAATGACATGGTTTTCGAGGGTCTTATCGACCGGGACGAGGAACTTCGTTTCAGGGGACGACTGGCCGAATCATGGAAAATTTTTGAAGAAGCCTTCTTTTATGTCAATCCGTCAGCCCGCATCCCGGCACTGGGCAACGCCGATGCACACATCCTGGTAGAGTTCATTCAACACGCCAAAAAAACAGCGCAAGTAGCAGATCCCGACCTCGCGGATTCTCTAAACCGCATCACGGACATTTCTGTTATTCCGTCTCGAACTTTTACGGTGTCAAAGTCACTCAAGGATTCAAATACCGGCAAAGAGCAAACCATTGAAATACAGGTGGCAGCGCCTGCAAGGATCAAACTGGTTTTAAATACGGTGGACCAGGATCTTTCTCAAAATCTCACCCGCCTGTTGGGAAAAGATTACTTTAAATCCTTTCACGGAAAAGAATACCTGAAAAGCGATTCTCCACTTTCCAAAGAACAATGGGAGGTTTTGGCAAAGGAACTGATGCCGGCCGTCGAACACAATCCGATTCTTTTGTTTCATCTAAGGCCGAAAGTGAAGTTTCATGACGGCCGTTTAGTGAGTGCCGATGATGTCCGGTTTACGTATGAAGCCATTATGAACCCGAAAAATCTGTCACCGCGCATTTCAGATTACGAACCGGTGAAAACCGTTGAAGTGATTGATCCTTTAACCGTTAAAATCGTCTATAAGAGGCTCTACTCCCCGGCCGTCGGAACCTGGGGTATGGGGATCCTTCCCGAGCATTTGCTCAACGCTCAAGCCCTCAAAAAAGAGGCTCTTCGTCTCGGCAAAGATCCGAAAACCTTTACCCTTCGTCAAAGCGCGTTTAACCGGCATCCCGTGGGATGCGGGCCATTCAAATTTCAAACGTGGAAGTCGGATCAGTACATCATCCTGGATCGTTTTAACGATTACTGGGAAGGGCCGCCTAACTATCAACGTTATGTTTATCGGATCATTCCCGATCTTCTCACCCAGGAAATGGAATTTTACGCCGGCACCATTGATAGTTATGGGGTTCAACCCCATCAGGTCAAACGCCTGGAAAAAGATCCGCGGTTCCAGAACTTTTCCGGGGTTGAGTTTGGATACACCTACATCGGTTACAATATGAGACGCAAGCCCTTTGACGATCCCCGGGTAAGAAGGGCCCTAGGCATGGCCATAGATATTGAAAAAATCATTAAGTATGTGCTTTACGGCCAGGGGGAACGGATTACCGGACCTTTTGTCAAACAAACCGACTATTACAACCACGTTATCAAAACACTTGCCTATGATCCCCAAGGCGCGCTAACGTTGTTGGAGACAGCCGGTTGGAAACGAAACAAGGCCGGCCGTCTTGAAAAGAACGGCAAACCATTTAAATTCACGCTGATTGCCAACAGCGGCAACGACCTTCGAAAGGCCATATTGGCCATTGCTCAGGACGCATGGAAACAGATCGGCATCGATGTTAATACCGATCTTTTGGAATGGTCTGTCTTTATCCAGGAGCGCGTGTATAAACTCGACTTTGATGCGGTGGTTCTGGGATGGCAGATGGGCATTGAACCGGATCTTTATCAGATATGGCATTCGAGCCAGACAAATCCATATCAGCTCAATTTTGTCGGCTACAAAAACAAAGAAGCAGATGATCTTATCATCAAGATCCGGCAGGAATACAATCATCACCGGCAGATCGAATTCTGTCACAGGCTGCACGAAATTATTGCCCGTGAACAGCCCTATACATTTCTTTATGTGGGCAAATGGACCGCTGTTTTGGACAAACGCATCGTCATCAAAACTGTCGATGATACCGGAGCCATACGGTATGAAAAAATAACACCCACCAAAACCGGTAATTACCGTTTCTATTTTAATAAATGGATTAAACTTCCGCAGGTTCCCAGTTTTATGGACAAAGGATAGACCATGGTATCATTTATCGGACGGAGTGTTGTTCAAAAAACCATTACGCTTTTTTTTGTTTCCATTGTATCTTTTTTGATCATTCATCTTGCGCCTGGAAAGCCGAGCCAGGTGGATCCTTTGAATCCCAAGTTTACCCCCGAAGTCGTGGAACGATTTAAAAAAGAGTTTCACCTGGATAAACCCCTTTACATTCAATATATCTATTTTTACCGGGACCTTTTTACAGGAAAAACCGTTTCCTGGAAGGACAATCAATCGGTTCTTAAAAAGATTTGGGAACGATTTTTAAACAGCCTTCCCTTGTTTATTGTAGGCACCCTCATTACCTGGACCCTTTCGTTTCCGGTGGGAATCCGGTCCGCTATTTTCAGGGGCGGAATCTACGATCGCAGTGCCACGTTCGTATCGTATGTACTGATTTCAATTCCCGGATTTTTCTTTGCTTACGTGCTGATCATATTGGTCGTCACCTACTTTCATGTTCCGGTGATCGGCATGGAAACCTTCGGCATCGGACACCCATCGGCATCCTATCTGATCATGGACCGAATCTGGCACCTGCTTCTTCCCTCCGTGTTGAGCGCAACGGCCGGCATTGCCGTCTTATCGAGATATGTTCGAAGCCAGATGCTCGAAGTGGAAGGCCAGGATTATATCCGTACTGCCAAAGCCAAGGGGCTTTCTCCGGAACAGGTACACTATAAACACGCGCTTCGAAATGCGCTGTTGCCCTTTGTCACCATGTTCGGCCTTATTTTACCCACGCTGATCGGAGGTTCGGTGATCATCGAATCTATTTTTTCCTGGCCCGGAATGGGGCGAATGGCCTATGAAGCCATCCTGGCCAGGGATTACCCGATCATTTTGACAGTCAATTTTGTTTCAGCCGTCCTGGTGCTGGCCGGCACATTTATTTCAGATTTGCTTTATCTTGTTGTCGATCCGAGGATACGCCTGTAATGAATCCGGCAGAAGAAACCATAAACACAACAAATTATGTCGAAGTCCCACCGGCGCCAAAACGGACCTGGATGCAAGAATTTAGACGTATGCTGGGCCAAAACCGGCTTGCCGGTTTAGGACTTATCATTTTTTTTCTTTTTTTCTGCTGTGCCTTAACGGGCCTTGTCTTGACGTCAGGTTCAAAGCCCGTATTCGATCCTTCCATGATTCGTCTTGAGGAAAAGCTGCGTCCGCCGTTGTCCAAACCGAACCTTAAAGCCTTACGTCCCGACCAATTTCCGGCCTTGAATGTCTACCTCATGGGAACGGATGATTTGGGACGAGATGTTTTTGCAAGAATGCTTCAAGGGGCTTGGGTTTCTCTGACCGTCGGTTTTGTGGCAGTTGGCATATCGGTGCTCATCGGTATTTTTATGGGTGGCATCGCCGGTTATTTTGGACAACACCATATTAAAACCGTCCATATTCTGTTATTTTTGTGTGTGATTGGGGGAACAGGTCTGATGATCGCAAATTTTACCGTTATCGGTACCGTGATTTTATTGCTCTGCCCGGCATACATTTTTTATTCTCTTTTAACCCGGCACGGATCAACAGAAAAAGAAACGCCGTCCTTAAAAGCGCTGCTTCACAGCAATGCGGTTTCCGTTGATACCCTGATCATGCGAATCGTGGATATCATGCTCTGTTTTCCGAGCTTTTTTCTGATTTTAACGGTGGTCGCCCTGCTTCCTGCGAGTATATACAACATTATGATCGTCATCGGGCTGACCAGTTGGATGGGGACCACACGGTTTGTCCGTGCTGAGTTTCTGTCATTGAGAGAACAAGACTTTGTAGCAGCGGCAAAGGCCCTTGGTCTTAGCACTTTCAGGATTATCTTTCGTCATATCATGCCCAATGCCGTTGCGCCGGTGCTGGTCTCTGCCACCATTGGCATTGCTTCTGCTATTTTAACCGAAGCCGGCTTGAGCTTTCTTGGATTCGGTGTACCCCCGCCCCATGCCACCTGGGGAAACATTCTTTCCAACGGCAAAAACTTTATCTTTGATGCACCCTGGTTGACCTTTATACCCGGAATTGCAATCCTAATTGTCGTGCTCTCTTTTAACCTTTTTGGCGAAGGTCTCAGGGATATCTTGAACCCCAAACTCAGAGAAAGATATTAAATGATCGATGGACGAACGACCAATGACAGGCCTCTTCTTAGCGTCGAAAATTTAAAGGTCTATTTCCAAAGCAACGACAAACGCGCGCGCGCGGTGGACGGGATCAGTTTCGAAGTCCGGGAAAAAGAGACGGTCTGTATTGTCGGAGAATCCGGATGCGGGAAAACCGTTTCAGCACTCAGCCTTCTCGGCCTTATTCCAACGCCACCCGGAGAAATCGTTGACGGCCAAATTATATTTTCCGGACAAAACCTTATAAAGCTCGATGAAAAGGAAATGCAAAAAATTCGGGGGAATCATATCTCCATGATTTTTCAGGAGCCCCTCACATCCCTGAATCCTGTTTTCACCATCGGCGATCAGCTCGGCGAGGCCGTCCGTACGCATAAACAAATAGATACAAAAGCACTTTTTCAATGTTGTGTTCAACTCCTTAACGACGTAGGCATTCCATCCCCGGAACAGCGACTCAACGACTACCCTCACCAACTCAGCGGTGGGCAGCGCCAGCGGGTTATGATCGCCATGGCCCTTTCGTGTGATCCGGATCTCATGATCGCCGATGAACCGACCACTGCCCTTGATGTTACGGTACAGGCCCAGATTCTCGCGCTTTTAAGATCTATTCAGAAAAAACGGTCCATGTCGATTCTGTATATTTCCCATGATCTCGGCGTGGTTTCGGCCATTGCCCATCGGATTTATGTCATGTACGCGGGAATCATTGTTGAACAGGGCAATACAGACCAAATTTTTCGCTCTACCCGACACCCGTATACACAAGGCCTTTTGGCATCGCTTCCCAGCCTTTCAAAACGGGGTAAAAGACTTTACAGCATCCCCGGAAGCGTGCCGAACCCGTCGTATAAACCCGCGGGGTGTCCGTTTCATCCGCGGTGTTCCCATGCCATTTTAGCCTGTCAGGAAGAATTTCCCGAAATGTGTGATTACGGCGAGGGACATCAAGCCCGCTGCCCGGTATTATTTAAATCTAAAGGGTACAAGGGGTCGAGGATTCAAGGAGTCCAGTGAATTACTTAAAAATACAATGAGTTGAAAGTCTGCCAACAGTCATGCAAACTAGTTTAGAGATATATGGAATCAAAAAACAAAAATGACCACTCCATTCTTCGCATAGAAGGATTGAAAAAATACTTTCCCGTTCGCCGAGGATTTTTGCAAAAAATCCATGGATGGGTAAGGGCCGTGGACGACGTGAGCTTTGAAATCGAACGGGGTAAAACCATGGGTTTGGTGGGAGAAAGCGGTTGTGGAAAAACAACGGTTGCCCGCCTTATTTTGAAACTACTGGAATCGGATGAAGGAAAAATTATTTTTCAGGCTCGCGATATCAGCCGATTTTCCGAAAAAGAGATGAAGCCCTATCGAAAAGAGATACAGATCATTTTTCAGGATCCATTCGGATCTTTGAATCCTCGCATGACCGTCGGACAATGCATTGAGGAAGGGATTCGAATTTCGGGCATCAAACATGCATTACGACGTAAAGAGCGCCTTGAGGACCTTCTGAAAATGGTAGGTATGTCACCGGACAGCGCGGACCGATATCCCCATGAATTCAGCGGAGGCCAGCGTCAACGCATCGGCATCGCCCGGGCCCTGAGCGTTGAACCCTCCCTGATCGTGTGCGATGAACCGGTTTCGGCGCTGGATGTTTCCATACAGGCACAAATCATCAACCTTTTAAAAGACCTGCAGGATCAGCTGGGGCTAAGTTATCTGTTTATCTCTCATGATCTTAATGTTGTAGGGTATCTTTGCAACACCATTTCCGTGATGTATCATGGGCATATCATGGAGTTTGCACCTTCGGAAGATATTTTTAATCATCCCTGTCACCCTTATACCATATCTTTGCTATCGGCGATTCCCGACCCGGATCCGGATAAAAAATGGTATGTTAAATTATCCAATGGTCGTATCGCCGATTCAGATGGTGTTTCCGAAGGATGCAAATATCAGGGTAGGTGTTCCATCGCTGAAAAAGCTTGTCGGAAAGACAGGGTTGTTTTCGAAAAAGTCGGAGAAAATCATTTTGTCCGATGCTGGAAAGCTGCTAAAAATATTTAGTATGACATGGAGGAAAAGTATGGAACCTGTATTGTTTGAAAAGGAAGGACCCATTGGATGGCTGACATTGAATCGACCGGACACACGGAATGCACTCTCTCTTGAAGTGATGAGTGATATGCTCGGTAAACTAAACACCATCGAACAGGATCAAAATATCCATGTTGTCGTTATCAGGGGAAAGGGCCCGGCATTCTGTGCCGGACACAACCTCAAAGATATGGTCGGGGCGGACTTGGATATTCAGCATTTTTATACCATGTTTTCGGTATGCGCGAAGATGATGCAAACCCTTCATAAACTTCCACAACCCGTTATTGCTCAGGTTCATGGCATTGCAACGGCGGCAGGATGCCAGCTTGTTGCCGCCTGCGATCTTGCCATCGCAGAAACTGGCGCCCAATTTGCCACACCCGGGGCAAAAATAGGCCTTTTCTGCACGACCCCTGCTGTTCCGCTGGTCAGAGTTATCGGAAGAAGAAGAGCCATGGAAATGCTTTTGACGGGTCGATTTATCTCGGCTGATGAAGCTGAAAGGTTCGGTCTGGTGAATCAGGTCGTCTCCCCGGATAAGCTTTCCCAAGAGACCAAAAACCTGGCCATGGAAATGGCGCAATACAGCCGGAATACCCTCGCTTTTGGAAAGAAGACATTTTACAGCCAGGTAGATCTAGCTGAACCATCTGCTTACGAATTTGCAACCCATGCAATTGCCATGAACTGTCTTGATATAGACGCTCAGGAAGGTATGCAGGCCTTTCTCGAAAAACGAGCACCTGTGTGGAAAAATCGGCAAGAATAAAAGGAACGAGGAAACCCTCGTTCCTTTTTGTTTATTGGATAAAAAATTCTATCGTTTCGAGAACTGGAATCGAGCACGAGCACCTTTTTGCCCGTATTTTTTTCGTTCCTTGAC
>JAHECI010000162.1 GCA_024641825.1 Desulfobacterales bacterium
TCAAAGAGCACGCCAAGAACGGCAGATACCGATTTGTCCGAAAGATTTTTTTGGATGAAAATATGATGTCGGTCAAAGAAATCGATGCGGTGTGCACGGACGTTTTTCAACAGACAGATCGACGGATTAAAATATGACACATCATGGGCCCTACCCAAACTGGGATTCTCGACATTGGATTCTTGCTGCCTTTGAGCGGCCCATGTCGGGAAGATGCGCGAGCCTTTAAGCGCAGGGCGAGTTTCCCATCTCTTTACACACCCCACAGATGTGACAGGATTCCATGGGACATGGCGGCGAGATTTTCCCCTGCAAGGCTCTTTTGTATTCCTTTTTGAGAAAAGACTTGCGGATGCCGTGATCGATAAAATCCCAGGGAAACAATTCATCTAAAGAACGTTCCCTGTGAACATAAAAATCAGGATTTATTGGAGAGGATTTAAGTGTCTTGGCCCAATTCCCCTGGTTTTTATTCGCAAGACTTAATATTTGTGCAGTGTTTCGGTCTCCCCGGGACAACAGGGCCTGAATGTAAGCCCAGCGAGGAATGTCCGCGTGGAGGCGAATGTTTGCCACGCGCTTGAGGCCGCCCTTTATCTTCTTTATCTTTTCTTTTAGCAAACGGATATCATCCAGTACGACCCATTGAAACGGCGTGAACGGTTTGGGAACAAAACTGCTGAGACTGACGGTGATCTCCCCCATGTGTTTCCTGGCCCGGCTCGATTCGAGGAATCTGTGCTTTATCTTTTTACACAGGGTAACGATGGCGTCAATGTCATCCATGGTTTCGGTGGGAAGACCGATCATAAAATAGAGTTTTAGGTTGGGGACACCGGCGGCGACCAGGGTCTCGGCGGCGTCGAGGATATCTGTTTCAGTGAGACCCTTATTGATCACCCTGCGCAGACGCTCTGTTCCGGCTTCCGGAGCGATGGTTGCCGTTTTGACACTGCTTTTCCTTAGGACTGAAAGGAGTTCCGGTGTTAAAGCATCGGCTCTCAGGGAGCTGAAGGATATTCGGATATCTTTTTCAAGGCTTTGGCGGCAAAGCTTGTCTAAATCAGGAAGATCCGAAACCGCAGCGCCCACCAGTCCAATTTTGTGGGTGATGGACGTCCCTTTTTCCATGCATTTCTCCAGAAGTGAAAAGGATCTGAATCGCGGGGGTCTGTAAACATATCCTGTGCTGCAAAATCTGCAGCCATGGGGGCATCCTCTGCTGACTTCAATGAGAAATGTACTGTCAAAGATGGTATCCGGGGTTACGATTTTACTGCAGATGGGGATCCGGGAGATATCTTCCACATATTGGCGTTGGACCTTAGCCGGAACGTCGGATATGGGTTCAAATGCACGAAGGGTCCCGTCCGAATGGTAAGACGCTCGGTAAAATGCCGGAACATAGACACCGGGGACTTTACCGGCAAGGGTTTTTAAACACGATTCTCTGTTTTGAGCCAGGACCTCGGGTGAAAGGGTGTCAAAAAACCGGGGCAGAATGGCTTCGGCTTCACCCATCAGAAAAGAATCGATAAACGGGGCCAAGGGCTCCGGATTTAATAATAAAGCAACTCCCCCTGCAATAACCAGAGGGTGGGGGGTTCCTCTGTCGTCAGACAGCAGGGGGAGGCCTGCTTTATCGAGAATTGTGAGGAGGTTGGGATAGTCATTTTCAAATGAGACCGAAAAAGCAATGATGTCGAAATTTGAAATTGGGTTTCCGGACTCCACGGTGAGTATGCGATCTGCTTTTTTCCCGAAGGCTTCCGGTAAGAAAGACCGTTCGCATACGACGTGCTCGACCGTGTTGATTAATTCGTATACCGCCTGGAAACCGAGATTGGACATTCCCACATGATACGTGTTGGGATACACCAATGCAACTTTGATACGGCCCTCCCATCGCTTGCGGATCGCACCGATTTCCGGGTGGGCAACTTCTTTTCGAAATCTATCGGTTTTCCCTGCCATTGGCTATCAGACGTTTCTGGATTTTCAAGTTTCATCGGCATTCAACAGTTCTTATCATGCGCCCGTTATCGTTGGTTAGTCTGCTTTTTTACGTAAAAATGTCGGCACATCAAGATCACTGAGATCCGCATTGTCGATGACAATTCCCTTGTATCCCCTGTAGATCGCACCGCTCGACTCACCCACCGCGTGTTTCCGGCGGATGAACGTCGGTTCATCATAATCTACGGCATCGTTCAAATCGTCTATGGTAATATCTCTGACCTTGCCTCTGAGCTCGCTTTTAATCTCGGCTCTGGCTGCGGGACCCGAATCGATTCCGGTGGCAATGACCGTAACGCGAATCTCATCGCCGATGCTGTCTTCTACGGCGGTTCCCCAGATAATCTCGGCATCTTTTCCGACTTCATTGTATATGCGATCGGAAGCCTCGGTCATTTCTTCCATGGTCAAATCGCTGTTGCTGGTAATGTTCATTAGAACGCCCTTGGCTCCGGAAATGGAGATGTCTTCCAGAAGCGGATGGGATATGGCACGCTCGGCGGCCTCCAGGGCGCGGTTATCACCTCTGGCGATACCAATGCCCATAATGGCCATTCCAGCCTTGGACATGATGGTTTTAACATCGGCAAAATCGAGGTTGATCAGTCCCGGTATCATGATAAGATCGGTGATGCCTTTGACTGAATGGAGCAGAACCTCATCGGCTTTCTTGAACATATCGATCATTCTGGCATTTTTGGAAGCAAGCCCCCTCAGTCTGTCATTGGGAATCGTGATGACGGTATCTGCAACTTTTTTGAGAACATTGATCCCTTCTTCGGCCTGTTTGGCCCTCTTCCCGCCTTCAAATGAAAAAGGCTTTGTCACCACCGCAACCGTCAGGATATCGATTTCTTTGCAGATTTCAGCAATCACCGGCGCAGCGCCGGTGCCGGTTCCACCGCCGAATCCTGCGGTGATGAACACCATATGGCTGCCTTCCAAGGCCTTTTTTATGGCGTCCGCATTTTCCAGCGCCGCTTCCCTCCCGACCTGGGGATTGGCGCCGGCCCCAAGCCCTTGGGTCAGCTGCTCACCGATTTGAATTTTGACACTTGCCTTTGAGATTTCAAGGGCTTGGGCATCTGTATTGGCAGCGATAAAATTTACTCCGTGGAGCTCGGATTCGATCATGTTGTTGATCGCGTTCCCTCCGGCTCCCCCAACTCCGATAACTTTGATTTTTGCATAATTGTCGTTTTCCACTAAAGTAAACGTCATTTCCCCCACCTCCTATAACTGTAATTGGTTTTATCCTCTATCCTCAAGGGCCCGGTCAAACATCGATTCACATTTTGATGCGCCGATCCATTTCGCCGGGCAGTCTTGGTTGTCGGCTCAATGAAATCGGTTTTCGCTCCCATTCCGCCTCGCCATGCAGGCATCAAGACGGCTAAAAAAGTATTTTTTTCGATAACCTTAAATCTTCCTTGTGTTCGTTTGGATGAACATGGGTTAAAGGGGCCGTTCAAAGGACATCCTTGAACCACCGTTTCATCCGGGTCATGACACGGTTGAAAATATTTGTATCACGAATCCTGAATTTCTTTTTGGGCTGAATTCTGGCACCGTATAGTACGAGCCCGACGCCGGTGGCATACATGGGATTGTTGACAACATCCGTAAGGCCGCTGATCCCCCTGGGCGTGCCCAGCCGACTGGGAAGATCGAAAACCGTCTCTGCAATATCCTCTACCCCTTCCAGCAGAGATGTCCCACCGGTTAGAACCACACCGGAAGTTACAATTCTATCCATTCCGGAACGAGAGATTTCCCGTTTTATCAACGTGAAGATCTCTTCCACACGAGGTTCCAGTATCTCCCCGAGGATCTGCCTTGGCAGCTTCCTGGGTTTGCGTCCGCCCATGCCGGGAACTTCAATGGTTTCTTCGGAACTGATGTTCCTGGCGACACAGGTGCCATATTTTTTCTTGATCTTTTCGGCTTCAGCCATGGATGCACGCAGGCCGATGCTGATATCGTTGGTCAGATTGTTCCCACCCAGGGCCAAAACAAAGGTGTGCTTGATGTTATTCCCTGAAAAAATTGCAAGATCACTCGTTCCGCCCCCGAGGTCCAAAAGGGCCGTGCCCACATCTTTTTCCTCGCTGGTGAGCACGGCTTCACCGGAAGCCAGCGGCTCTAAAACAATATCACAGACATCGAGACCTGAGCGGTTTGCGCATTTCACAATATTATGGGCAGACGTTACGGCGCCGGTCACGATATGGATCTTTGCTTCCAACCTCACACCGGACATGCCCACAGGATTCTGAATCCCCCCCTGATCGTCGATGATAAACTCCTGGGGGATCACGTGGATGACTTCCCGATCCATGGGTATTGCCACGGCACGGGCTGCATCGATCACACGGTCCACGTCCTGCTGGGTAACTTCCGCCCCTTTAATGGCGACGATTCCCCGGCTGTTAAACCCGGTGATATGACCCCCTGCGATTCCGGCGTATACCGAGGATATTTCACACCCTGCCATAAGTTCCGCCTCTTCAACCGCCTTTTGTATCGATTCAACGGTGGATTCGATATTGACCACAACGCCTTTTCGAAGCCCGATAGAAGGATGCGTTCCGATACCGACGATGTTTATTTTATCCCCGGTCTTTTCACCGACCACAGCACAAATTTTTGTCGTTCCAATATCAAGGCCGACGATAATATTTTCCTGTCCCTGCATTCTAAACCTCCTTATGGCCTCCGGCAGCAGATTTTATTTTCGCAGGATTTACTACGATACGATTTAAATTGTTGAGATCGATGTATTCGAGTTGCGAAAAACTTTCATCTTTTTCCAGATAAAAAAGTACATTTTTGAGCATTTCATACTTATTCGGATAATCATCGTACCCGATTTTTATGGCTTTGATGCGGTCAAACGCGTAAATTGTGAGACCCATTTCCCGGTCCACCCGGATTCTTTTTATCAACTTGCAGGGAAGAACACTTTCAGGCTTTTTCCCAAGGGCTAAGATTTTCATGACCGCATCAAAAGGGACGCTTCGGGATTCACCCCGAACATTGATGTCTGAAAATTCAAGCCCACTGATCACCGGCAGCGGGCACTGGTCAGAGGCATCCATTTCTTTGAACAACTCTCCTTGGGTATTGATGATAAATCTTCGACCCAGGTCTAAAATGGCCAGGGGCTGCTGCTCCTTTATTCGGATACTGATTCCTGTGGGAAGTTCCCTGCTGACTTCAACCTCCTCGATCCATGAATGTGCCAGGAGTCGCTTTCTAACCCTTGAAATATTGACCGAAAGAATGTTTGTGCCTTTGGTTATCTGGCTCTGCTGTAAAACCTGTTCTTCTGTGAGCCGATGAGCGCCGGTTACCGTCAGACTTTCAGCCTTGAAATAATCGCACTGGGTTATAACATCGTAGGTAAAAACAAAAAGAAAGCTGAACGCCAGCAAAAGTGTTCCGACCGTCGCTGTTTTTATGCTGAAAATAACCCGCGTTATAATTTTATAACGCCTTCTCGCAGCACTGTTTTTGTAATAATTTTTCCGGATGCGTTTATGTGCCAACAATCTTAACCTCTCTTTCAAGATCAATGTTGAACTTGTTTGATAGGGTCTCTTCAGTCAGCGCAATCAATGCCAGAAAGTCTGCGGCTGATGCGTTGTGCCGGTTTATAAAAAAATTGGCATGCTTGGATGAAATTTCCGCCCCGCCGATGGATTTTCCTTTCAAGCCGGCCATCTCGATGAGTTGGCCCGCTGTTTTTCCGGACGAGGGATTTTTAAAAAAACATCCTGCACTCGGCCGTCCCAGGGGCTGTTTTTTCCAGCGTGTTTTTAAAATTGTCCGTGCCTCTTTTTTGAGTTTTTCCGGATCCGACGGGCGCAGACAGAAGGCGCCATCCAATATCACCGTTTGTGTTTGGTAACCATCTGTGAGATCTCTGTTCCAAGAAAGCGTCCGGTAAGAAAAGTCCAGCTGTTCCCGCCGAATTCTTCGGGTCCGACCCGTGGGCAGCAATACGGTGATGGATTCGAGGACGTTTCCCATGGCACCATGGGAGGTCCCGGCATTCATCATAATCCCTCCGCCAACCGTCCCTGGAATACCCAGGGCAAAATTCATTCCTTCAAGGCCCTGTTTCAGTGCATACGCGCAAAGGGATCGCATGCGGACACTTGCCGAGGCGGTAACGATGGGGCCACCGGCTTTCTCGCCGGTCTGAACGATGGTCTTCTGACATTGGGTCAACACGATAACAATTCCCCGGATGCCGCTGTCTTTGACCAGAAGATTGGTCCCTTCGCCCACCATCAGATAGGGAAGTCGGTTATTCCATGACCATTCCACCAAGGCCTTGAGATCTTCTAAATTTTCAGGCGCTACCAACGCTTCTGCAGGCCCCCCGACACGCAACGATGTATGTCTGGACATGGGTTCGCAAAATTTGACGGAGTCTTTGAACCGGTTTTTGAGCCATTGTATGCGATCAGAATCAAGGGCCATAAACAGTGTGTCCTCTGGCTGCATCCCAAACATCGACGGTGTTGCAACACATCTATTTTGACAATTCATCGAGCACCATTTCCCCGACTTTCCAAACATCTCCGGCACCCAGTGTGATCATAATATCGTTCGGTGCCAAAACGTCTTTCAGATGCGCAACCGCTGTTTCGAAATTTTGCATATAAACCACGTCCCTGTGACCGTGGCGCTGGATTCCTTCAAACAGCGCATACCCTTCGACCCCTTTTATCTTCTCTTCTCCGGCGGCATAGATGGGAAGCACCACCAGCAGGTCCGACTGGTAGAATGCACGGGTGAAATCATCAAAAAGCGCCTCGGTTCTGCTGTACCGATGGGGTTGGAACACCACCACGATCCGCCTGCCCGGCCAGCATTCCCTTGCGGCCTGCAGGGTGGTCTTTATCTCCGTAGGATGATGCCCGTAATCGTCGATGACCGTAACCCCTTTTTTTTCACCCTTGATTTCCAGCCGCCGTTGAACACCTTCCGCGGTTTGAAGGGCCGATTTTATAACCTCAAAGGGGATATCGAGTTCAATGCCCACCGCGATACTTGCCAAAGAATTGTAAACATTATGAAGGCCCGGGAGGTTCAGCAGGATCTCTCCGAGCAAC
>JAHECI010000163.1 GCA_024641825.1 Desulfobacterales bacterium
CCCCCGCCATCCAAAAGGGGAAATCGAATAAAAAATCTTTAAAACCTCCAGGGAAAAAACTCGAATCCAAAACCGGATCCTCGGTGACCCCGGACCACAAGGATGCCATCTGCATCTTTACCGACGGCGCATCTTCCGGGAATCCCGGCCCGTCGGGAATCGGCGTATTTTTGCGTTTTGGGGAATACGAAAAAGAGATATCGAAATACATCGGCACGGCCACCAATAACATTGCAGAGCTCGAAGCCATCCGGACCGGTCTGAGTGCCGTAAAAAATACGGATCTTCCGGTCCGGGTCTTTACGGACAGCAGTTATGCATACGGGGTTCTTGTTCTAGGATGGAAAGCCCGAAAAAACCAAGAGATCATAACATCGATTAAACAGATGCTTTCACAATTCAGAGACTTGGAATTCATCAAGGTAAAAGGGCATGCCGGTATCGAGGGGAATGAAAAGGCCGACTTGCTGGCAACCTCAGCAATCGAAGAAGGGAAACATTCAGAAAAAAAATAAGCGCCTCGCTTCTGTCTGCAAGACGCTTATATAAAATTTAAAAACCACCGGCCTCATTCTCCTGTTGCCGGGAATCAAAATCGGCAATCGGTCTGGGGTTCTGTATTTTATGCCTTTTCGGCCTTTAAAGTTTCAATTTCCTGTTTCAGATCTTCTATTTCCTTTTTGTACTGTTCACTTTCGTCGACTGTGGTCGTAGTGTCCACGGGTGTGTCTTCTTTCTTCCAGGTATCTTTTAGTTCGTCAAAGCCCAGATAAAGTGCCAACCCGCCACCAAGCAGAAGCATCACCGGGATGGCACCGGCTAAAAGCTGCAAAAAGGGTTTCCACCATATGGACATTCCAATGAGACCTAGTACAGCCGCAACCGCCCCACCTATTAGAGTTTTCATAAAAAATCATCCTCCTTTAATTTTAATTAAAATTTAAATTGGGTTTTTTATCTGAAGACGCTTTAACTTAAAACCGTTTTATACCCTTTAATCAAATTAAATAGAAATAAAAAGATCGTGTGTAAATACATCTAGTTGGGATTATTTTAAGTAAGATTCTGCAAATTATCATAACTTATTTTGTAACGCAAGCTTAATTTTTATTTGTTAGTTTTAAAAATTTAATATACAGTTTCATGAGATTTGGTTCGCTTAGCTTCGACGGGCATGATGGAACGGTGAAGTTGGCGATAGGTACAAATTCACACTGCATAAAAGCACTTTTTTCCAACATGTTCTTGAGAGAACTATGTGGACGCTTTTACATAAAGACTTAGGTCGATCAGGATGCGATCATGCTAAAATGGATTAAATCAAAATTGACAAAATCCAAAGAAAAAATTAGGCCAAGAATCGACACAAGCTTCGAAGGCCATCACGATTATTATCCCTGCAAACTCCCGGACAATATCGGTTTTTTATCAAATACCATACTTAAACTCTTCTTTTCCGGCATAAAGGTTGCGAAAGGACAGACCCTTAATCTCAACAATCTCAAAAAAGAAGGTATCGTGGTTTATGTCAACAAGTACAAAAGTTATTTTCGATATCTCTTTTATTATACCCGCTATAAGCAGGACGGTCTTCCTTTTCCACAAATAGGTTTTGACTATAATGTGTTCATGTGGCAGCCGGTGTCACGGATCTTTAAGATATTTTCATACCATCTCGACCATCTCATTCATCACTGGACCCTCCCGGATCCCTACGAAAATGGACACATCCAGCGGGAGCTTTTAGACGGACGATCGGCCATACTGTCTCTGGTTGAACAAAAAGGTTTCCATCGAAGGTTTATCAAGGCAAAGACCGATCCCATCCAATATCTCATCAACATGCAGAAATCCATCGACCGCCCTATTTTCCTTGTCCCTCAGCTGATGTTCTTCAATAAAAAACCCCATCGATCGATTCCGAACCTCATCGACTTGCTGTTTGGCACCAAAGAGAACCCGGGGAGAATAAGACGTCTGATCATCCTGTTCAGAAATCCGGGGCGGGTTTTCGTTGAAATGTCTGAACCCATCAACCTCAAAAGTTTTCTGGAACTCGAGGGAAACCAGGAAAGAAGCGTTGAATACCAGGCCCTTGCTCTAAGGCGCAGTCTTTTGTCTCAAATGAATCGACATTACCAAAGCATCACCGGACCGGTTTTGAAATCCAGAGAGGAAATGAAAGAGAGCATTCTGACCAAAGAACGGCTTCAAAATTTTATGGAACATCATTCAACAGCCCGGCACATTCCGATACAGAAAGTACAAAAAGAGGCCAGTGATTTTCTCGACGAGATCGCCGCCAACTACAATATGCTCATCATAAAAATAGCATCGTCTATGATAACATGGGTCCTGAACACCATGTTTGAAGGGTTTACGGTCAACGATGACGTTCTCAATAAAGTCAAAAACATGTCCCAGAAGGGACCGATAATTTTCATACCCTGCCACAAAAGTCATATCGATTACCTGATACTGTCCTACTTGCTGTATCACAACAACATGCCGTGTCCACACGTCGCTGCAGGGAAAAATCTCTCCTTCTGGCCCATGGGCCCCCTATTCAGGGGCGGAGGGGCTTTTTTCATCCGGCGAACGTTCAAAGGAGCGGTGCTCTATTCCAAAGTTTTTGCAGAATATATTTACCATTTGCTCGCTGAAGGATTCAACGTAGAGTTTTTTATCGAGGGCGGGCGGAGCCGAACCGGAAAATTGATTCTCCCCAAGTTGGGGCTTCTTTCCATCCTTCTCAACTCATATAAAGACGGGGCCTGTGAAGATTTGATATTTGCACCGATCTTCATCGGGTATGACCGGGTCCTGGAAGAAAGTTCATACCTCCATGAAGTCGAAGGAAAAGAAAAGCAGCCCGAGAGCTTGATGCAGGTCATCAAAGCAAGAAAATTTTTAAAAAAGAGATATGGAAGAATATATATTCGATTCCATGAACCTTTTTCTTTTAAAACGCTCCTCGATCAATACGGCACGCCCATTGAAGACATGTCGTCTAAAGAGTTCAACATTCTCTGCCGCAATATGGGACACAGGATTATCAACGCCATCAACCGGGTTTCCGTGGTCACCCCCCATGCACTCGTTGCTGCTGCGGTAATGAACTGTGCCAAAAAAAGTTTCACCTTCGACCATCTAATGACCCATGTGGACACGTACATGAGCCACCTCATATCCCAAAAGGCCAAGCAGACGGATACCCTTCTGCTGGACCATATAAATACGGTGGAGCAGGTCTTGAATACGTATGTACAAAGAAAATTTGTCGAACCCATTACAAAAGACAAGGACACTCTGCTCACCCAGGCATTATTCAAGACCAATGAAAACAAACGCCAGAACCTCGAATATTACAAAAACAACTGTATCTCCTTTTTCATCCCCGGCGCCATTACCGCCCTTGGGATTCTTGTAAAAGATGCATTCCAGTTTTCAGCTTCCGATTTGCACGATGATTACAAGTTTCTTCAGTACTTTTTTAAATACGAATTTGCCTATGATGTGGATAAAACACCCGAACACTACGTGCGTAAAAACATCAAAGCATTTATTGACGATGCCATTTTAATGCCCCATCCAACATTGCCCGACACCTACAACGTGACATCTTTAGGTTTTAGAAAACTTCAACTCTTTTCCAGATTTCTAAAAACCTATTTCGAATCATACTGGGTCGTATTGAATTATTTTATGCAGCATGCCCAAAATTCCGTTACACCCAAAGATCGTTTGAAAAAAATCGAAACCATCGGAAACCGCATGTACAAAAACAAGGAGATCGAACGAAAAGAAGCACTTTCCATGATCAACTTCAAAAACGGCGTCGAATTTTTCACCACCAACGGTGTAAAAGGCTCGGATGACAACGAAAAAATATTGTTTTATGCCGACGCCATCCATAAATATCTAAATTGTTTTTGATGGAATCATGCGGGCCTTTTTGAACCAATCGTCCCATTGAATACCGATAATTTCGGCTTCTATTCTTTTTTTGTGCCTGTTCAGGGGGTGCGCTTCCCCGTGTAACGATATTGGCGGAGTGGCTTCGTTATTTCAATGACTTTGTTGTGGGGGAGACCGCGGCTCCCGCATGCTTTTTGCGGGAGAACGCGGAGGGGGCAGGAATGCCCCCGCTGCTAAGTCTTTGAAATGACCAGACACGTAGACACTGGAGTGAAGCGGGGGAGCGCACGCCCTGAACACATACTTTTTTTACCATTCACGGTTTATGATACCCATGAAAGCATTGATACTTGCCGCAGGCTATGGCACACGGCTCCGCCCCTTCACGGAAAATACACCCAAACCCCTGTTCACGGTTGCCGGAATTTCTTTGCTGGATACCCTTATTCGCAATCTACAGCGGGCGGGCTGTAAAGCAATTATGATCAACACCCATCATCTGCATAAAAAAATCGATGCCCATCTTACGGGAAAACAGTATGAGATTCCGGTGACGACTCGGTATGAACCCGAGATACTCGGCACCGGAGGTGCCATTAAAAATGTCGCTGACTTCTGGGACGATCACCCGTTTATGGTGATAAACAGCGACATCTTTACGGATATCGAATTTAAAAAGGTCTATAATTTTCACTTAAATCACCCCCACCCGGCAACATTGGTCCTCCATGATGACCCGGAATTCAACACCGTGGCCGTGGACGGAAACGGGTTTATCCAAGCATTCGATGAACAGCCCCTCCCCAACACCCGGTCCGCCGCTCCGGGAGACGAATCCCAAAAATCCGGGTTCGAAGACGCCGGAAAGCTCACCTTTACGGGGATACAGGTTCTAAATCCGGAAATCCTCAGCTTAATACCGGATAACGTATATTACAGCATTATCGATGTTTACCGGACCCTGGCAGGAAAAAACAGAAAGATAAGCGCTTTTTTTTCAAAAAATTATTTCTGGAAGGATTTGGGAACACCGGCCAGGTACCGACAGGTGGCTTTCGAAAACATGGCCCCCGAAGCTTTCAAGCAGGCCTTTGGGGACCCCCCGAAGAAAAAGATCACCCGGACAAAACTCAAAGGGGATGGGTCAGACAGAGACTGGTACCGCCTGCACCATGGAAATCGATCCCTGATAATGGCGGATCACGGCATCAAAAGAGCGGACAAAACCTCCGAAGCCGAGGCTTTTGTCGCCATTGGCCGCCATCTTTTCGCCAGGGGCTTACCGGTGCCGGAGATTTACGCTTATGATACTTTTTCAGGCCTGGTATTCATGGAGGATTTGGGGGACGTTCATCTTCAGACCGTTATATTAAAAACCCAAAATCCAGACAAGATCATCACACATTACCAATCGGTAATACGCCTTCTCGGGAGACTCTCCCTGTCCGGAAACAACGGGTTCGATCCTGAATGGACCTGTCAAACGACCCGATACGATACGGATCTCATTCTCGAAAAAGAGTGCCGATACTTCGTTGATGCCTTTTTAAGGGAATACCTCGGAATGGATATATGCTTTGAGGATCTTGGAGATGAGTTTAGATACCTTGCAGATAAATCCCTTGAATTTTCGGTGGATGGGTTTATGCACCGGGACATGCAGTCACGGAACATCATTTTAAAAAACGATCGTTGTTATTTTATCGATTTTCAGGGGGGACGGTTGGGGCCCATCCAATATGACCTTGCGTCGTTGATCATCGATCCCTACGTGGAATTACCCGGGGCCGTACAGAATACTTTGCTCGACTTCGGCGTTGAAATCCTCGCTCCGGCCATAAGGGTCCATCCTCACCATTTTCTTTCCTGTTATAAACACTGCGCCATAACGAGAAACCTTCAGATTCTGGGGGCGTTTGGATATCTGACCCGTATAAAGAAAAAAACATACTTTGAAAAATATATCCCAAATGCTATAAAAACCCTCGAAGAAAATCTTTCTGCTTTCAAGGACACGGAATTTCCCGTCTTAAAATCGATTGTCAAGGACGTTGGTTCCAGGGCAGCATTTTAGTTTTTTGAAATAATATTGCTTCGATTATACTTGTTTTAATAGTTTTTTTCAGATTCCAAAAGAAGGAGGTACAAAATGAACCCCATAAAAATTATGGTAAACGGGTTACCCGGTAATATGGCTGCCAATGTCGTGAAACACGCCCTTGAAGACGACCGGTTTGAACTGATTCCCCAGTCCCTGACCGGTCCTGAAATCACCGACACCGAGACCGTCATCAATTCTGTTTCCATCGGCCTGATTCAGCCGGAAGACAGAGAGGAAGCCATTTCAGCCATCAAGGACAGGGAGGCTCTTTTTCTGACTGTGGACTACACCCATCCATCGGCGGTGAACAGTAATGCCGATTTTTACTGCCGTCATGGACTTCATTTTGTCATGGGCACAACCGGTGGCGAGCGCCAGAGTCTCGAGGAAACGGTTCGCACATCTTCGGTGGCTGCGGTGATTGCACCGAATATGGCCAAGCAGATTGTCGGGTTTCAGGCCATGATGGAATATGCCGCCCAAACATTTCCCGATCTTTTTAACGGATACACGCTCCAAGTCAAAGAAAGCCATCAGGATGGAAAGGCAGACACCAGCGGAACCGCCAAGGCTATGGTCCGGTATTTTAATCGCCTGGGACTCTCTTTTTCCGAGGCGGACATCACCAAAGAACGAAATCCGAATGTCCAGAAAAACGATTGGGGAATACCTGAAGCATACTTGGGGGGACACGGATGGCACACCTACCGCCTCGACTCCGGCGACAAAACGGTCCGATTCGAATTTACCCACAACGTCAACGGCCGGGATGTCTATGCCCAGGGGACCCTCGATGCACTGATTTTTCTGGCGAAAAAGGTGGAAAACGGCGCACGGGGCAACGCCTTTAGCATGATTGACGTGCTCAAGGGTGTTTAGATGAAATGAAGCTCCCCGCAGCAAGCTGTGGGGAGCTTCTCGGATCCAGTGGTCCGGTTTTGTCGAGAGTTCACTGGATTGTTAATTCATAGATGTCAAATTAAAAGTATCAAACAATTGGAACCTACTGAAAACTTTCCACCACCTCATACGCTTTTTCAAGGGCTGCATCGAGGTTTTCCGGCTTGCTTCCACCGGCTTGGGCCATATCGGGCCTTCCGCCGCCGCCGCC
>JAHECI010000164.1 GCA_024641825.1 Desulfobacterales bacterium
ATCCGATCAAAGCGATCGCTTTGATAAAGCTGGTCGTGAATGAGGGCCATGGAGTGAATCCTGGCACGTGCATCTCCCCATAGATTTTGATTTTCCGTATCCTCCGCCTGCATGCTGCTTATATCCAGGAGACTGGAGATGATTTCAAAGTTGTTTTTGACGCGATGGTGTATTTCGCTCAACAGAACATCTTTCTCCGTCAGCGATGCTTTTATTTGTTTCTCTGCACGTTTTCGGTCTTCTATTTCGATCTTTAATTGATCGTTTAATCTCGACAGTTCGGCCGTCCGTTGTTGAACCCGTTTTTCCAGCTCGTCATGGTCTTTTTTAAGCATCTTCTCCGCCTGCTTACGCTCGGTAATATCCCGGGCGATCCCGCAGAGCCCCACAATCTCTCCGGATTTGTCTCGCATCGGCACCTTGATCACATGGAACGTAAAGGGTATCTCGCCAACAGGCTTGGTGGTCTCCTCCTGAATTATTTCCCCGGCCAGAACCCGGGAATCGACCTTTCTAACGTGTTTTCCAGCTTCTTTACCGAACAGGTCTTCGTCATTTTTTCCGGCCAGATCTTCGAAGGGAAGTTGAAACAATTGTTCCATGGCAGGGTTCACATGGGTATATCTCAAAGACCGGTCTTTGAGGAAGATCGAGTCCTGGGCCGTCTCAAAGATCGCCCTGAAACGTTCCTCACTCTCCTGGAGCGCCGCCTCTGTTCGCTTGCGATCGGTGAGATCCCGAATCACCGCCATCCGCATTTCCTGTTCTTTGTTTCCGGTTAATTTAATCCGAACTTCCATGGGAAATTCCGTGCCGTCTTTTTTCACGCCGGTGACTTCGTAAAGATCAAGATTGCCCAAAGAAATTTGTTTCCGGATATTTTCCACCGATTCGGGGGTTGCCGTTAATGAAATCGCATCCTTTCCGGCCATTTCCTCTGGAGTATAGCCGAACATTTCATAATATTGTTGGTTCGCATCCACAATGACGCCGTTTTCATGAAATACGATGGCTTCGAACGATCCTTCTGCCAATTTCCGGAAACGCTCCTCACTCTCCGTCAGTCGCTCATTGGCTCTCAAAAGTTCAGCGGTTCGCGCTTCCACCCGTTGTCCAAGCCCATCGTAAGCTTTCCGCAAGGCCTCTTCAGCCCGGATGGCATCGGTTATGTCTCTGGAGATTTCCACCACAGCAGTGGGGGTCCCGGCGGTATCTCTTAAGGCGACATTGGCAGTGCAATGGAAAAATATCGTTCGTCCATCTTTGTCAATCACTTGGGTATTGTGCTCGTGAATTCCGCCGTCCTGAAACGCCTTGAGGGTAAGGCAGGGATGTGGGTCACACGGGGTTTCTCTTTTATGAAAAGCTTCATAGCATTTTTTGCCGACAATATTATTGCCAAAAACCTTCTTGGAGGTATCATTGGCCCAAATAATATTTAAGTTTTTATCCAACAGGCTTATGTGGTGTCCAATAGACCGTAACACGCCCCCGAGTATCCCTTCACTCTCTGTCAGCGCGGTATCGACCTTCCGGCTGCCGGAAACTTTTTTTTCGAATCCCTTGCCCCTTGGTATCGCCGCTTCATAGGCTGGTTTTTGGGTCATTGAAAATCCTCCGTTCAATGGAAATCGACGATGGAATAAATACGATATCCTGAATCAGATACCTCCTCCAAAAGGTCCAAACCACATCTTCCCTTGAGCACACCCTGAAACCGTTCCGGTTGATTACATATATCGCATAATTTTCACCAAAAAGCAAAAAGGCAGATCCCGTTAAAGGGAATTGCCTTTTTTAAAACCATATCACAGATATGTTATGCTCCTGATATTTAGCCCCTCACACAACTCACGTATGCTTTGTCCCGTTTTCAATTTGAATTGAAATCTTCCACGGACATCCCGAATTCAGAACTTGAAGGTGAAGGTCTCAGTGACGGCAAGCTGTTTATGGACCCAGGTTGGCGTATGGGATGGACTACCATCCCCCGCCCCCGCCGCCACCGCCGCCGCCGCCGGACGAACCGCCCCCGCCGCCGCCCGAGCCGGATCCGGGGGGCGAGGAAGACGCGGAGATGGCCGAAGAAAATGACGATCCAAGACTGTTTGCCATGCCGGCTGCGCCCAGCCGGTGCCACTGCCCGCCGGTATACCAGGACGGCGTGTAATCGGTCCCCTGCCCGGCCCGGGCCAGGACATCGGCAAACTGTTGGCTCCACTGGTTTTCCACGTCCAGAGCCAACGCATAAGGAAGGAATTTTTCAAACAGCTCCGGAGTTTTTTCCGGGGGATTGCGCAAATCGAGACCGTGTTTTTCAGCCACGGAAAGGTAGCGTTTAAACCCCTCGATCCGGTCCATGACCTTGCGCCCATAGACAGTGGGCGCCTTCATCAGGTGGTAAAAGATGAAATTGACACCGATGATCAGAATCAACGCCACCACGGCAGCAGGGGAAGCCAGGCTGGACAATGCCCAGATGCCGAAGAACTCGAATCCCACGAAAGGCAGGGTAAACAGGGTAATGCCGATGGGGCTCAATTTCTTCCCAAGCCCCCCGGTGCCGCCCCTGGACGCGGCTGCTTGCCATGCCTTGACCGTGACCAGGACCAGTGCGGCGCAGCCCAGGGTCCAGATGGACAGCCAGACCAGCATAAAGACAGCGGCACCGATTTCAGGCGATGACAGCACCATGATCGCCAGAGTGATCAGGGAGATGACCCATCCCGGGACCAGCCATTTGGAATTGCGCTGGAAATAGAGCTTTTCAAAATCGATTTTCAGGCGCTTCTTGAACGCTTCGACGGCTTTCCCGATTTTGCGATGATTGGCGGTGTCCAGCACCAGGTGATCTGTCCCCCCGAACAGTTTCCTGGCGATCCGTCTTTCCCCTTTGGAAAGCAGGGATTCATCGGCTCCGGTTTTCGACAGGGTATAGCCGCCGTCCTCCTCCTGAATATTCAGAAATCCTTTGACGGCCATGTTGACCACGGCCGAAGCAAAAGATTTATGGTCAAAGCCCATCCGGGTCACGAATCGGACCGCCGCGGGCGTGAAGCCTTCGGGGGGCGAAAACAACGGAATGATCGGCCCTTTTTCAGGATCCCGGCCAATTTTGAACCAGACCGTGAGATAATAGACCATCAAAAGGATCATCCCGGGAACGGCGGCCATGGCTGCGGGATTGTCGGACAAAAGATAGCCAACCTTGTCAGAGAAACCGGGTAACGGCACAAACCCCTTGGGCCAGGACACCGCAACGGTGAGCCCTTCCCGGGGCCGGAGAGGCCGGGTGGTGGCAAAATGGAGGCGGCCCGAATCATCCCGGCTCATGGTAAAATCCTTCCCCCGTGCACCTTCAGGACCGGTATACGCCGAAACCTCGAGAACTTCGGCAGAACCCGGGAGTTCAACCACGGCCCGGACCTGGTCCATGGGAAAAGACCACCCATTTCCGGTTACATTCCAGTAGAGTTCGTCGAAGTCGTCGAAATGTCCCAGCTGCCGATCGGTACAGTAGGTGATGGTATACCTCTGTTCACCGGTTCCCACCCGCCGGTTTTTCTCCCCCATGTACACCCGGATGCCGTTGGCAACCTTTTTTAGATGAAAGGCTTCGGGCCGTCCGTCTCTGAGCACCGACTGCACCTGGAAACCGACCCGAACGACATTCCCGAAACGATCCGTGTAACGGGTGGGAAAGTCGCGGTAAATGCCCCGCTTGATCTGGTGGCCGGCGGCAAACACGTGGATGGTTTCGGTGACCGTCATGCTGCCGTCAGTCTGAATCCGGATGTGGCTGTCAAAGGAAAGAATCCGTTCTTTTTCCTGCCCAACGGCGGAAAAGGGTAGAAAAAACGCCAGCACCCCGAAAACGATCAGGATCCGGGCCATCCGCTGGTGTTGTTTCATGAATTTGCTCCCGGTCGCCACGGTCCCCGAAGGGGAATTTCGTCGTACAACCCCGGATAGGGGATGTTGCTGTCTTTAACGTTCAAACCCACGTCTAATACCCAAATTAGAATTTAACTGTCGGCACCGCCCGTTCAGCGGCATCTTCGATTTCAAAAAATTCCGCTTTCTCAAACCTGAAACGCTCGGCAATATAATTGCTGGGAAAGGATTCGATCAAGATATTAAGATCTCTCGCCGTGCCGTTATAATATCGGCGGGCCATCTGTATTTCGCTTTCGATTTGGGAAAGATCGTCTTGAAAGTCCAAAAAATTCTGATTGGCTTTCAGATCTGGATATGCTTCGGCCAGGGCCACCAAATTGCCCAGGGATCGGGTCAGGGCAGACTCTATGCGGCTCTTATCCGCCACGGCACGGGCCTCGGTGCTCCTCGTTTTGAGTTTTGCGATGTCAGACAGAAGGTCCGCCTCGTGCTCCATGTACCCCTTGACCGTTTCGATGAGATTCGGAATCAGATTGGACCGCCGCTTGAGCTGCACGTCAATACCGCTCCAGCCCTCTGCCACCATATTTTTATTTCGAACCAGCTTGTTGTAAATACCCACTGCATACAGAATGACTCCCAGCAGAATGACCAGAACGATAATCCAGATGACCATCCTTCCCCCCCTTTTTTTATCCGATTTCTGGGTAATGAAACGTCCCGCATCGCTTCAGACATGGCCTTGACAGGTACTGTGCCGTCACGGGTGTGGTTAATTGTCCATATTTTTTGGTTGCACTAATGCGATCTTTTGTTTATAGAAAAGGAGCATGTCAACCACTAATCCCGGCAATGAGCATGACGATCCATAATAATCCTTATATCCGAGAACGCTATAAACCTCAATATCAAAACCCCATTTTCTGTTGGTAAACGGGGTTTTGTATTTTAAGCGCTCTTTCATCGAATAACCGGTTCGTGCAAATAAAACATATCCCTGACAATGCAAAGGAGAAAAATCATGCGGATTAAACCAAAGTTCCTGTATGTTTGTATTGCCGCCAGTTTGTTGCTTTTTATCCAACCTGCAATAGCTGAAGACACACCATGGGAAAAATTCAGTCTCAATCTCGGGTATTTTATTGCAAATACTGATACCGGCGTTCGCCTCGGTTCAGGATTGGGCGTTTCTATCGACATGGAAGACCTCCTTGGGTTGGACAGCACAAATTCGGCAGGTAGAGTGGACGCCTCATGGCGCTTTACGGATAATCGTCGACACAGGCTTGATTTCCAATGGTTCTCATTTCGTCGTGACGGCTCCAGAACGATTGGAGAAGATATCCACTATAAGGATACGGATGGCAATGATCAAGTCATCGAGGCGGGTACTTACGTAGAGAGTTATTTTGACTTTGATATTTATCAGGTTGCTTACAGTTATTCATTCTTCCAAGATGATCGGATCGATCTCGCCGGCTCACTCGGCCTGTATGTAATGCCAATTGATTTTGGATTGAACGCCACCGGACTTCTTAATGTCGGTTGGTCAGAAAGATTTACTGCACCGCTACCAACCCTTGGAATTCGGGCAGATTTTGCAATTACCCCCAAATGGTTTTTCAGATCTGGTTTAGAGGTCTTCTATTTGGAGATTGGTGAATTCGCAGGTTCAATCATCGATGCAAATGTTGCTATTGAGTATCTTCCCTGGAAAAATTTTGGATTCGGTCTTGGCTTCGATTCACTGAATGTTCATGTTGAAGCAGATGGAGAGGATTATCCCGGGGTTGATTTCAAAGGCGAGGTTAATTTTCAATACACAGGCTTACAGCTTTATGCAAAGCTGTATTTTTAGGATATCCGGTGCGGAGAAGTATTTTATACTTCGGACCATTTCATGAGCATTTGGCAAAAATCGATCAAATAAGCCCCATGGATCTCAAGAGGGGCCTCGGGTCCACAAGGTGCCGGGAAAACCAGCCTTTGTGTTCGGTATTTCCCAAACCCAAAGAAAGGATTTCGGTAAAATGGAGGGTCGGAATTTTTTGTTTGAGGGAACAGCGGACTTCCAGATTTAAATGACACATGGCGCAGGCGGTGATGATGCAATCTGCACCGATGTCTTTAGCGCCCCGGTTAATTTCATCGACCATTTCTGTAACGACCTTTGGACGGGCCACCGAGAGGAAGGTGCCGCAGCAGCGGGACAAATACGGCCACGACAGGGGAACGGCCCCCAGAGAGGCAAGGATTTTTTCCATCAGGCCATGATACTTTTCTTCGTGACGCAATGCCGGTGGACGGGCCAGCATGCAGCCGTAATATGAAACGAATCTGAGCCCTTCAAGCCTTTTTACACGATTCTCGGAATAACTCAAAAGATCTTTTCCATCCAATAGTTCGAAAAAATGGAGGATCTCGAGATCAGGGTCAACCGGCCTGCCCCACATTTTTTCATACTCTCGACGGGCGCCTTCATCGTTGAGCAGCTTCAGCTGTGCTTCACGGAGGCGCAAAAGGCAGCTCGGACACGCAACGATCAACGGTCTGCCGGCCGGCGCCAGTGAAAGGTTGCGGGTTCCAAGATTAAACGCCGCTTCGCCGTTGATACTGTGGGCCGATGAACTCCCGCAACAATTCCAGTCATCGAGTTCTATCAGGTTAAACCCGAGACGATTGAACAGATTCAACAGGGAGAGATTGTTTTCAATGGCTGTGGAATCCAACGAACATCCCGGGAAATAGGACACATCGATTCCGTTTGGTTTAATCATGGGTCACTCGGATCGGTTGGGGGTGAAAAGATTTCCGGATGACATCGATGCGTTGCACCTTTGACGCCCTCAAATGGAGCTTTCGTTTTGCCAGCATTTTTATCCCCACCGCCAGATCGGAAAACCATTCCCTTTTGCGGGCTTTGTACCGAAGCATCACTTCGATCTTGTGGGTCCTTCCATGATGTTGGATGGAATGCAGAACATCTCGATGAAAATTGAGGATGTCCGGTTCGGCCACAGCCACCTCTTCTTTTATGGCAATATGACGTAACGTGTCCATAATGGCCGCCATGTCGATCCCCATGGGACATTGAATGGAACAGGTATGACAGCCGACGCAAATCCATATGGTCGAACACTCCAGAGCTTCTTTCTTGAGACCGAGTTGTACTAAACGAAGAACACTGTTTGGCGCGAAATCCGTTGCCCGGGAAAAAGGACACCC
>JAHECI010000165.1 GCA_024641825.1 Desulfobacterales bacterium
ACTTTTGGATCGCCGTTTGAGAGAGCGTCCGGTGATCATCGCCCATGATGCTTCCGCACGATCGACCGTGTATGACATGAGTGAAGAATCGTATCAAAGTGGTGTCCGTAAAGGGATGACCTTGGGACGCGCACGCGGTTATTGCCGGGATGCCGTTGTGCTTCCGCCCCATGCGGACCGGTATGAACGGGCAATGCGTCAGCTTTTGAAGCACGTGCTACCGTATTCGCCGTTGATCGAAATGACCGACCACAATGGACATTTGTTCGTAGATGTCACCGGGACGGGGCGGCTGTTCGGCCCGCCGCCGGACGTGGCATGGCGCATCAGAAAGGTGGTACGGGCCGATATGGGGGTCGACCCTATCTGGTCGGTTGCGCCCAATAAGCTGGTGGCCAAGGTGGCAACGCGCAGGGTTAAACCGGACGGTGAATATATCGTCGGAGCCGGTGAAGAAGGGGATTTTATGAAACCCTTGCCGATTTACTTGGTCCCCGGTATCGAAAGGGAAGACCTGAAGCGTTTTCGGGAATTCAACCTGACCCGCGTCGGCCATGTGATGAATCTGTCGATGATACAACTGAATGTTATGTTCGGAAATCGTGGCCGAAGCCTGTATGATGCCGTACGGGGAATTGACCCATCGCCGGTTTTATCTGTTGATCAAAGGCAACCGATGGTAAGTTCCGACTATGAATTTGGAAACGACACCAACAAAGTTGCAGTGGTGAGGCGTGCATTGTATCAACTCGTTGAGAAAGTCGCCATGGACCTGCGCAATCAAAGGCTGACCACAAGACGAATCAGAATTGTCCTCGACTATTCCGACGGTCGGCGGATGGTTCGACAGGCGGTGGCCCATCCCGCCACTGCCAATGACCTTCGCTTATTCCCCGTTGCGAAGGCAGCCCTTGAAAGGGCCTGGACACGTCGGGTCCGCATCCGACATCTGCGGTTGATGTGTGATCGTCTAACCTATCCCCCGGCACAAATTGAGCTTTTTAGTGAATACGAACAAAAAAAGAAGAAAGACGACAGCCTGATTTTCGCCCTCGATTCAATCCGACATCGCTACGGATTCAATGCCATTCATCTGGGGAGAACGCTTTAGCCCCTTGATAACCGAATCACGAATACACGGAATTAAATAACCTTTTTCGTGCTTTCGTGATCGAAATCTTTTTAGTTCCGGCTGATCCGGATGGGATGTTTTCGTTATGATTCCCCTTGCGGTCCATTCATACTATTCATTGATGTGGGGTACGTGCCCGCCGGAAAGAATTTGTGCGGGTGCAATGCAGCGTGGTTATGGTTGCATCGCCCTTACGGATACGGACAATCTTTATGGTCTCTGGCCCTTTTTAAAGAGTTGCGAGGGCGCAAAGATTAAGCCCATCGTCGGTGCGGAACTGACGGATCCCGTATGCGGATACCGGGCCGTCTGTCTTGTGGAGAACGATCAGGGCTATCGTAATCTTTGTCGTTTGATTACGCGTCGTCACACAGATGAAATGTTTGATTTGAAAACTGCTGTCCCCCGCCATGCCGAAGGGTTGGTTGTTATCACGCAAACGCCTGAGCTATTATTTCACTGGCATGAGGCCCAAGTAACCGTTGCGGCGGAAGTGCCTGCCAAACCCAAGGGAACCGTCGTTAGATTCCGGAAGATGTTCCAAGACCTTGGGGTGCCGATGGTCGCCACACCCGGGAGTTTCTTTCTCCATCCGGATGATGTTGGGGTTCACCGGATGTTGCGTGCCATAGACCTGAACACGTCTCTATCCCGATTGACCCCAAAAGATGTTGCCCCGGCCGACAGATGGCTGGCCACGGCATCCGAGTATGCCAAACGTTTTGCCATTTGGCCGGAGGCAGTTCGAGCCGCTGAAGCCATTGCAGAACGGGTGACATTTGCCGGACCTTCCAGGGAACTCATACTGCCTTCCTGGCACAACGGACAGGGAAAAAGCGCCGGCCAACTCCTTAGGGATGCCGCCTACAAAGGCGCCCAAAGGCGCTATGGAAATGCTCTGCCCGAAGCTGTTGTGGCGCGACTGGAGCATGAGCTGCGCATCATCGAGGAGATGGGGTTTTCATCGTATTTTCTTGTGGTTCAGGATATCGTGTCCCGCAGCCCCCGTATTTGCGGGCGGGGAAGCGGCGCTGCTTCGCTGGTTGCATACAGTCTGGGAATCACCAATGTCTGCCCCATAAAGCACAACCTCTATTTCGAACGCTTTCTGAACCCGGGCCGTTCGGATCCACCGGATATCGACATCGATTTTGCCTGGGATGAAAGGGATGAGGTTCTGCATTCCGTATTAAATCAGTATGGCGGTCATGCCGCGCTGGTCTGCAATCATGTTGCTTTTCAGCCGCGCATGGCCATACGGGAGGTGGCCAAAGTCTTCGGACTTTCCCACCGTGAGATCGGTCGCGTAACCAAACGGTTGCCATGGTTCTGGCGAGAAGATCATGCAGGGGCCGATCTGCTGAAAAAAATTAAAGAACTCCCTGTGTTAAGCAAGTTTGATTTTCCACAACCCTGGCCGGAGATTTTTCACATGGCTCGGCGCATCATCGGCAATCCGCGATACATCTCCGTTCATCCGGGGGGTATGGTGGTCACCCCCGAGCCCATCGATCGTTATGTTCCCGTCGAACTGGCTCCCAAGGGGGTTCCGATTATCCAGTGGGAAAAAAACTTTGCAGAAGCGGGAGGTCTGGTTAAAATCGACCTTCTCGGCAATCGCAGCCTGGGCGTTGTCCGCGATGCCATTGCAAACCTTCGGAATAACGGCACGAAATTCGACGAGGGTTCCTGGGAACCGGAAGACGATGCCGCCACACAGGTTACCGTGGCCGAGGGGAATACCATGGGCTGTTTTTACATTGAGAGTCCGGCCATGCGTCTGCTGCAAAAAAAAACAAAAAAGGGCGATTTTGACCATCTGGTCATTCACAGCAGTATTATCCGTCCGGCGGCCAATGAATTTATTCGCGAATACGTTCGCCGTCTCCATGGCGGTGAATGGGATCCGATTCATCCTTTACTTGTGGATGTCCTCAATGAAACCTATGGAATCATGGTGTATCAGGAAGATGTTTCCAGAACCGCTGTGGCATTGGCCGGATTTTCACATGCGGATGCCGACGGGCTTCGTAAAATTATGTCCAAAAAAGATAAAACCCGCAAATTGGACGATTATAAAATGCGCTTCACACACGGCGCAGGGGAAAGGGGTGTTGCCAACCATCAGATTGAGGCTGTTTGGGATATGATGATGAGTTTCAGCGGCTATTCCTTTTGCAAACCCCACAGTGCCAGCTATGCCCGTGTCTCTTTTCAGGCAGCCTATTTAAAAACCCATTATCCGGCAGAGTTTATGGCAGCGGTCATCAGCAATCAGGGCGGCTTTTACAGTATCTTCGCTTACGTATCGGAAGCACAGCGCATGGGATTGGAAATCCTGCCGCCGGATGTGAACCAAAGCGATCTCCGCTGGAAGGGGAGATCCGGATGCCTCCGTGTGGGACTGTTGTCCATCAAGCTTGTGGATACAGACACACACAGACGTATTGTTGCCGGACGTATGGAAAAACCCTACAATAACATTGTCGATTTTCTTGAACGCGTAAAGCCAAAGGAGCATGAGGCACGTTCATTGATTCACGCAGGCGCCTTTGATTCGGTTTGCCCAAAGGAAAATCGTACGTCGATACTGTGGGAGCTGATTTGCTGGAAAAAATCCAGATTGACCCGATCGAACAGATCAGGGACACGGGATTTGTTCAGGAAGGGGATAGAGGTTCCAAAGCCGTCATTTCCTCCCGAGAATGAGCGAGATCGCCTGCAGCGGGAATTTGCAGCCCTGGGTTTTTTGTGCCATGGACATCCGATGGCTTTGTACACGGACCCCTTAAAGAAACACCGGATTGTCAAGGCCAAGGAACTGCCATATTTTGTAAACCGTCATGTACGGGCTGCCGGCATCTTAATTACCGGGAAGGTCGTGCATACCAAACACGGTGAACCCATGGAGTTCATCACCTTTGAAGACGACACCGGCCTGATTGAAACGACCTTTTTCCCCGAAGCCTACCGTCGCTTCTGTTCGATTATAGACGGAAGCCGACCTTTCATACTCTATGGCAAGGTGGAAGAAGACTTCGGAGCTGTAACCATGACCGTGAACCGGGTGGATCGAGTCCGGATAAAAAAGATGCAGTGAAAATTTGCATGACACGTATTTTCAGCGTACCTCGATATCATTGGTTCAGGAAAACGACGAATCGTGAAATGAATCGCAGGTTGTCCCTAATAACCTGCAGATGCTTCACTTAATGTTGTTCCCTCTGAATCCATTTCTATATCTCTTCTGAGCTCTTTGCCGATTTCAATTAATTTTGCATACATATCAAAGCAGTGGGTCATCATTTTTCGGTTGTCTTCATGCAAATATTTTTCTGCTTTCTTTTTCTCTTCCTCTGCAACTTTTTCAATTTCATAGATGATGTCTTTATACCACATTTTTGACATGGGCAGTTTGATGCTGTAATTTTCCCCTTCCTCATTCAAGAAAAAGTTAATCTCAACAAATGGATAATTACCGCTATAACCGATTTTCATTTCTGCCATGATTAAGCTCCTTTTTAACAATGGATTCACGTAACCTCTGGGTTAATTTATCACTCCTTTGGCCTTTGTCAAATAGAAATTGTTTTGATATTTTGTCGGTGTGAAAAAATGGGGTGTTCCGGCAATTCCCTTCCCTCGGTGATTTCTCATCAATTTCTTGACACTTGTGGAACATTATCCTACCCTAAATGAACCCAAAAAAATCTAAAAATTAATTCTTTCTATGTCAGGGAAAAATACCATGGAACTTTCATCTTTAACCGCGATTTCACCCATTGACGGCCGTTATCGAAGATCCGTTGAAAAACTGACCGATTATTTCTCCGAAGGTGCATTGATAAAATACCGTGTGAAGGTTGAAGTGGAATATTTTATCGAATTGTGCAATCTTCCGCTGCCCCAGTTGGCAGATTTTGACAAACACCTGTTTGAAACCTTGCGGCAAATTTATAAAAAATTTTCCCATGAAGATGCCCGCCGGGTCAAAGACATTGAAGCGGTTACCAATCATGACGTCAAAGCGGTGGAATATTTTTTAAAGGATAAGTTCGACGAACTGGGGTTGCACCGCGCCAAGGAATTCATTCATTTTGGCTTAACATCTCAGGATATCAACAATACCGCCATACCGTGTTCGTTAAAAGACGCCTGGAATGATGTTTTGGAAAAGCTTTTGGATGAAGTGATCGACACTTTGAATAAAAAAGCGAACCAATGGAAAGAGATCCCTATGCTGGCCCGTACCCATGGGCAACCGGCATCACCCACCCGCATGGGCAAAGAAATATATGTATTTGTTGAACGATTGACAAAACAGAAAAAACTTTTAAAAACAATTCCGTTTTCCGCCAAATTCGGCGGCGCCACCGGGAATTTCAATGCCCATTGCGTTGCGTACCCGGACATCGACTGGATTGCGTTTGGAAACCGTTTTGTAAACGAAATTCTAGGTCTTGAAAGATCTAAAGTCACCACCCAGATAGAGCACTACGATCATCTGGCTGCATTTTGTGACAATATTAAGCGGATCAATACCATTCTCATCGACCTGGACCGGGATATATGGTCGTATATCTCCATGAAATATTTTATACAGAAGATCAAGGACCGTGAAGTCGGGTCTTCGGCCATGCCCCATAAAGTCAATCCCATAGACTTTGAAAATTCAGAAGGGAACCTGGGGATGGCCAATGCGATCCTGGAGCATCTTTCCTCAAAACTCCCCATTTCGAGACTTCAAAGAGATCTGACCGATTCCACGGTTACCCGGAATATCGGCGTGCCCCTGGCCCACACGTTGATCGGTTATACGTCATTGTTAAAAGGACTGGACAAATTGGTTCTGAACAGAGACGCCATAAAAAACGACTTGCAAGAAAACTGGGTGGTCGTGGCCGAGGCCATTCAGACGATTTTGCGAAGGGAAGGGTATCCGGAACCCTTTGAAGCGGTGAAAGCACTGACTCGAACCCATACGCATATCGATCAAAAAGCCATTGAAGCGTTTATAGAAGATCTGGATATTCCCCGAGCCGTTAAAGAAGAAATAAAGAAAATTACACCTGAAAACTTTACGGGCGTCCACGGTTTTTAATACATCCAGGCAGATCACGGTGAAAAAAAAATCATCCGTTCCACGGACAAATAAACTCTTATAAAAGAGAATCCCCCCATCGTTCGACCATTTTAAATGGAAGGCTTCAAAAAAACAGCTTCGAATCGCTTTGGAAATTACGCATACAGATGAAAGTTTTTGACCCCATCCATACATTGCTCAAAGGAACCAACCTCATCGAAGCAAGTGCCGGTACCGGTAAGACGTATACCATTGCCGGGATTTTTTTAAGACTTATCCTCGAAGAACGGCTGACGGCGGATCAGATACTGGTGGTGACGTTCACCAAGGCGGCCACCGAAGAGCTTAAAGAAAGAATCCGGAATAAGCTTCTCATGGCAAAATCGGCCTTTTTAAAGGGGGGAAGCCACGATGGTTTTATAGAGGCCCTGGTCAAAAAATATGACCATCCGGCTTGGGCCGTTCAACGGATTCAGGATGCCGTCGTCGATTTTGATGATGCTGCCATTTTTACCATACACGGTTTTTGTCAAAGGGTTTTGCATGAGAATGCCTTTGAAACCCAGAGTCTGTTCGACACTGAACTCGTGACCGATCCCATGGGCTTGTCCCGGGAGATAGTGGATGATTTTTGGAGAACGCACGTTTACAGTTTGCCGGCACAAGTCTTAAATTTTTTCCTTAAAAAAATATCCGGGCCGGACTATTTTTTAAAGCTTCTCACCCAAAAAAGCGCCGCAGATATCCGGATTATTCCGGAACTCGAGGCACCTGATTTGGCGACCCTGGGTGATTTTGAAAAGATTTTTAACCGGCTTAAAGATTACTGGCCCCTCTCACGGGGCCCG
>JAHECI010000009.1 GCA_024641825.1 Desulfobacterales bacterium
GGTTTTTCCCAAGATATTGGAATGCCAGCACAAAAATCGATGGGCTAAATTCAGCTTGATAATGACCACGTTGTGGCAGTGTATGATTTTAAAACAGGGGGCATTGGTTCATTGAACAGGCGTTGGGATTTGTCCAAGGTTGCTGGTGGTGGGGGCACAGGAAATGAATACGTCTTTTATCTGTGACGATCAACGGACCGGCAGATTCTATGAGAAAAAACCATAAGATTCATGGGCGGTTGAACGGAGGGAGCAATATATGGCTTTGAAAAAAACATCCCGTCAACCCTTCTGAGCACCCAATTTAAACCGGATCGATTGTATGAAAATTCCTTCAGCCGATAATCATTTATTTACACGCCCTTGACCTGTTACGTCCGTAAAATTTCGTTTGCCTGACGTATGAAAAACCCTTCACAAGCCCTGCTTGTTTTTAAAAAAATAGATTTAAATTGCATGAGAACCAACAGGTTATCTTTATTTTTCAACTCGGCATATCAATTGCAGATGGATAGGAACGAACAGGTTCATCATGCGGCACAAATAAAGCTCCCCGCAGCCCCGCTGGGCGGGATTTCCGTTTCACTCCAACAAGCTGCAGGGTATTCAGGCGAAGGCGAATAAAATGCCGTACACTTACAGAGGACGCCCTTAAATTGTATAATTTAATGCTGCGGGATGAATGTTGTTTTAAATCTGCCCGCGATTGTCGGGAAAAGGAGAATGCCATGAAAAGAACACTGGGGCGGGTCGTCTGCGGACTGTTGATGGTTGCCATGGTGTCGGGTTCTGCACCATCTGCCGAAAAGAAAGCCCCAGATAAAGATCAGGAAATTATGATGACCGGGACCATCAATAATAACCAGCAGATCGTCGACAGAGGGGGCCAAGTCTTCAGCATTGCCCGCACCCAAGAAGGTAACGAACTGGTCAGTCATGTGGGCATGAAAGTTCAGGTAAAGGGAAGTGTGGCGGAGCGTAAGGGGAAGAGATGGATTACAATTTTACACTATGAAATCGTCAAAAGATAACCGGCCGTCGACTGACAAGAACAATTTATTGAACGACGGGCAATGTCCCCGGTTTCTTTGAAACGACAAAAGCCCGCCAGATTGTCCCCAGCCAGCCCGGAAAAGGGAGTTAACACGGCGGTCCCGATGACGCAAACCGCCTCTCCGAGATGCGATGGATCCTGCGGATGCGGGGTCGGGATCCCCTAGGGTCAAAAATCCGGGGAGCCGTGCTACTTGTTCCTAAAATCGGTGAGTTTAAGATTATATTTTTTTACCAGCTCATAAACATCCGCACGATATTTTCCGGCCAGTTTGGCGGCCTGGCTCACATTGCCCCGGGTCAGTTCAAAAAGTTTAATGAGATAATTTTTTTCAAAATTCTCCTTGGCATCTTTGAACGGTTTTAAACCTTCGGGAGTAACATTCTGGGTTTGAAGGATCAGATCTTCGGTGATGATATTACGTTTTGTCATGGCCACGGCGCACTCAATGGTATTTTCAAGCTCCCTGATATTTCCCGGCCAGGGGTAAGCGATCAGTTTCTGCATGGTAGCTGTTGAAAACGCTTGGATCTCTTTTCCCATTTCTCTGGAATATTTTTGTAAAAAATGCCTGGACAGGGCCGGAATATCTTCTTTTCTTTCATTAAGGGGTGGCAAGTTAATCGGGATGACATGAATGCGATAAAAAAGATCCTCTCGAAAGTTGCCGTTTTCAATTTCTTGTTCCAGATTTTTATTGGACGCTGCAATAATTCTTGCGTCCAATGTTACGGTCTGTCTTCCACCCACCGGATAAAACTCTTTTTCTTCCAGAACCCGTAACATCTTGACCTGCATGGACAAGGGCATTTCGGATATTTCATCCAGAAAGAGGGTGCCGAACCCGGCTTCGGAAAAAAGCCCTCTTTTACGTGCGTCCGCTCCGGTAAAGGCACCCTTTTCATACCCGAAGAGCTCACTTTCCATAAGATTTTCCGGTATGGCTGCGCAGTTTAAGCCGACAAACGGATGATCCTTTCTATCGCTTGCAACATGCAGGGTCTTGGCGATGAGTTCCTTACCGGTGCCGCTTTTTCCCTCGATATATACATTGGAATCGGTGGTGGCCGCCAGGGAGACCTGCTCGAAAACTTTTTTCATCTTTTCGCTGTTGCCGATGATATTATCGAACCCGTACATTTCTTTGACCAGATTTCGGAGCCGTTTAACTTCGGTTGAAAGCCTGCTTTTCTCCAGACAGTTGTTTATTTGGATCAGCAGTTCATGGCCGTCGAAGGGCTTGGTCAAGTAGCCGTAGGCACCTTTCTTCATGGCATTGACGGCGCTTTTAATGGTCCCATAAGCGGTTAGAATTATAACAGGAATAGTAGGGTTGATCCGGTAAATATTTTCCATCAGCTGGATGCCGTCTTGACCGTTGAGTTTCAGATCGATGAGGGCCAAATCAAACGGTTCATTTTGAGCCAGTTTCAAGGCTTCTTCCGGGCCGGTGGTCATGGTAACATCATATCCGCCGGACACGAGCCGCAATTGAATCACGTGAAGAATATTCTGGTCATCATCGACCACCAGTATTTTTTCTTTAGGGGCGCTCATGATTTTACTGTCCTATTTCGGGAAGGGCTTCTCTTTTCTTTTCTTCGATACCCAGGTCAATTTCTTTGAGGCTTTTTATCTGATTTTGTAGATTTTTTATCTGTTTCTTTTCAGCGTTGAGTGCCTTTTCCAGCAAATCCATCTGTTTTTTATTTTTATCCATCTCTTTTTCATTTTCAGCGGTCTGGTTCAAAATGGATATCCAGATCTTTGCTTGGTTTTTGAAAACAGATTCAGGATATTCTCTGATTAATTTTTTAAAAAAAGTCAGGGCCGTTTCATAATTCGCATCCGGATATTCCGGATAGGCATATATCAGACCCATGGCATACAGCGCATGATCTCCGTATTTTTCTGGAAAACGGTTCAATATTTCTTGGTTTTCCTTGATGGACGTCAAAAAATCGCCACGGGCAAAAGATGATTTTGCCCGCAATAGAAGCTGTTTCTCTTCACTGGGTTTTTGTAACGGAAGCTGTTCTCCTCCGTAAGGTTTATGAAAAGAAGCGCATCCGGCGCTGGTAAGCGAAAAACTTAGCCAGCAGGCAAAGTAAAGAAAAAAGTGCTTCCTTTGCCGGGAGTGCTTTCTGCCCATATCTTTCCTCCGTGAGCCGTAATGATATGTTTTGCGATGGAAAGGCCCAGCCCGGTACCCCTGGCTATTTCTTTCCCGCTCTCTATCCGTTTGAATTTGGTGAAAATATTTTCGAGATCGTTTTTGTAAATTCCACAACCGGTATCTGAAACCGCCACCTCGATCACCCTGCAGTCTCGATCTTTCAATGACACATCAACAGAAACGGATCCCCCTTCATCCGTATATTTTAAAGCATTTCCAACTAAATTTTCAAGCAGCTGGTCGATCCTTTCAGCATCCACCCAAATATCCGGAAGGTTTGGCGGCGGGGTTAATTCAAAGGCAATATTTTTTCGCAGAGCGATGGGGGCCAGTTTCAGTATGCACTTACGCAAGAGATGGTTCAGACTGGTTCGGCTGAAATGGTACTCCATCATTTTAGCTTCCATGCGGGAGAGGTCAAGGATCCTATTGACCGAAACAATCAATCGTTCGCAATCATCTTTGACAATGGTTAACAGTTCCTCTCGACTTCCAGGGTTGTCGGCAAAGGCGCCCTCGATCAGCAATCCTGAAGCTTCCCTAATGGCTGTCAGAGGGGTGCGAAGTTCATGGGATACATGGCTGATAAAATCTTCTTTTAGTTCGTCGAGCTCTTTCAGCCTGTCGCACATAATGTTGAAATCATTTGCTAAATCCTTAATTTCAGGGGGCGAGTCAATCCTGGAAATTTTTTCGAATTTACCGTTTGCAATATCCTTTGTTTTTTCTTGTAGCAGCATGATGGAACGGTTGATACTCCGGGTGGTGAAAAATGAAATTAAAATTCCGAAGAAAATGGAAAGTGCTGCTGCAATGGATGTGATTTTTAAAACATTGTAGCTGATCTGGCTGGAGATTTTTATCTTTTCATCTCTATCGGATCTTGCCGACCACATAATATCCTTAAAATTATTATTGATTTCTTCAACAATGTTTTCTTTTTGAATCTGATATTCCTTAAAAGGATATTTTTGGCCTTTTTTAATATTTTCAATTTCCCGGGTGAAGATGGAAAAGTAGTCATTGCTTAGCTGTTGGGTTTTGGCATATTTGATACTTTTTTCAAGATCGGCCACCACCAGACCCAGTTGTTGCATGTCTTTGTTGAAGTACGCTCTAATCTCGAGAAAATGTTCGTAAAAATCATGGTCTTTGGAGATAAGGTATTTTTTTTCAAAGCTGACCATTGAAAACATATTGTTTGAAAGGCGTTCAGACAGGCGGGCAGTCTGGCCGTCTACGGATGAAGCTGCCCGCGTCAGCCGGGTTAACTGGTTCAGCTTAAAGGTGACAAAGACCACCAGAAACAGCACGAGCATCATGATGGCAAGATATCCGAAAGTCAGCCGTTTGAAAATTGTAAATCGCATAATATATAATAAGGATAAGGGTTCTATTTTCGAACCCGTAAACATAGAGAAACAAAACTTATATGTCAAACAAAACATGGAATCGAAATAGGGCGTACCAAAATAATCTTTTGAGAAAAATTGTTGCATCCAGATGATCATTTTATGCCGTGAATGCCATTGGATGTAACGGAGCAGAAGCTAAAAAAACTGGGTGAGATCGGTTTTCACTGGGTTTCCTGATTTGACAAGGTGTTGATGATTAATGTATATCTGCTTCGAGACATTTAAAAGTTACTATAAATCTGCCATGAAACCAATTGTTGCCATAGTGGGTCGACCCAATGTGGGGAAATCGACCTTTTTTAATCGTGTAACCGGAACGCGGGACGCCCTTGTTGACGACCTGCCCGGTGTTACCAGAGATCGTCATTACGGTGATGCCCATTGGCAAGACGTCGATTTTACCCTGGTGGATACCGGCGGATTTCCGGGGGATGACGAGGATGACTTTGCCCACAAGATCCGTTTCCAGATCATTCAAGCCATCGACGATGCCGATGTGATTATTCTGATGCTGGACGGAAAGAGCGGAATTTCTCCGTTCGACGAAGATGTTGTCCAGATCCTTCGATCCCAAAAGAAACCGGTCTTTTATGCGGTCAATAAAATTGACGGTGCTGAACAGGAGGTGAAGCTTTACGATTTTTACAGCCTCGGCATAGAGAAATTATATCCCGTTTCCGCCGAACACCGTTACGGAATATCGGATTTTTTAGATGACTTGACGGATTTTCTGCCAAAAACATTACCCGAAGAACCCGGTGACCTCATCCGGTTGGCAGTGGTGGGGAAACCCAACGTTGGGAAATCATCGTTGATCAATCGGATCCTCGGAGAAAAACGTCTGCTGGTCAGTGATACGCCGGGGACGACGCGGGATTCCATCGACTCTGTTTGCCGTGTTGACGGGAAATCATACCTTCTTATCGATACTGCAGGAATTCGACGCAAGGCAAAGGTTTCGAAAAAGCTCGAAAAATTTTCAATTATTAAAGCATTAAGGAGCCTGGACCGGTGTGACGTGGCCCTCATCGTCATCGATGCCCACCAGGGCGTCACAGAACAGGATATCAATGTTGCCGGCTATGCGTTTGAGCGCAAATGCGGATGTATTTTTCTGCTGAATAAATGGGATCTTGTTGAAAAAGACACCCAAACGGTGAAGAGATTCCAGGACCGGTTAAGAATGGAAGCAAAATTTTTAAGCTTTGCCCCGATTTTGACCATTTCAGCGTTAACCGGCCTCAGAATTTTGAAAATATTCAGCATGGTGGAAGAGATTTACCGGCAGTACGCATTTCGTATCGGAACGGGACCGCTCAACAAAATATTTGAGCAGGCCATCCAGAAAAACGAACCGGCACTTTTCAGGGGCAGGCGTCTTAAATTTTATTATGCAACCCAGGTGTCCACCGGACCGCCGAGTTTTGTCTGCTTTGTCAACTATCCCGATGCCGTGCATTTTTCTTACAGACGGTATCTTGTCAATCAGATCAGGGAGAAGGCAGGACTCGACAAAACACCGATACGGATAATCTTCCGAAAGCGGACCGGCAAGACCCAGAAATGATTCGGGATGAAACAAATATTTCCCGACAAGTCCCCGGGGGAAAGAACTGTCGCTTAAGAAGATGGTAAGTGTTCAGGGGGTGCGCTCCCCCGCTTCACTCCGGTGTCTACGTGTCCGGTCATTTCAAAGACTTAGCAGCGGGGGCATTCCTGCCCCCTCCGCGTTCTCCCGCAAAAAGCATGCGAGAGCCGCGGTCTCCCCCACAGCTAAGTCATTGAAATAACGAAGCCACTCCGCCAATATCGTTGCACGGGGGAGCGCACCCCCTGAACATGTACAAAAGATGAGTTATGGATCTTTTTGAATACAGTTCCCAAAAGAATGCCGAGGGATCAAGGCCCCTTGCCGACAGAATGCGCCCGGAAAATCTGAATGAGTTTATCGGGCAAACCCATGCTGTGGGAGAGGGAACATTGATCCGGAAGGCCATTGAACAAGACCGGATTTTTTCCATGATCTTATGGGGGCCGCCGGGATGCGGGAAAACGACCCTTGCCAGAATTTTCGCCCGGCAAACACGCCGACATTTTGTCCATTTTTCTGCGGTTCTTTCAGGGGTTAAAGAGATCCGGTCGGTTGTTAAAGATGCCAAAGAGCAGCAATCGCTTTTTCGAAAAAAGACCATTCTGTTTGTGGATGAGATTCACCGATTCAACAAAGCCCAGCAAGATGCATTTCTCCACCATGTGGAAAGCGGCCTGATTACCCTGATCGGTGCCACCACCGAAAACCCGTCGTTCGAAGTGATTCCGCCCTTGATGTCCAGATGCCGTCTCATCACCCTAAAGCCGCTTTCACCCGGCGACATTGCCGGTATCATTGAAAACGCCCTCAAAGACAAAAACAGGGGCCTGGGAACGATGAATCTGGCCATGGATAAAGATGCCCTGGCGCATCTCGTGCGCATATCCGACGGTGATGCCCGGACGGCACTCAACGGGCTCGAAACAACGGCATTGCTCATGGTATCGAGGGGTAACGATTCGTCGGACGGAACGTCTTCAACCATAACCCTTCAAGCTATAGAAGGTGCCATGGCGCGAAAGGCCCTTTTGTACGACAAGTCCGGCGAAGAACACTATAATCTGATATCCGCTTTTCACAAGAGCTTAAGGGGAAGTGACCCGGATGCTGCTGTCTATTGGCTTGTCCGAATGTTGTCGGCCGGGGAAGACCCTTTTTATATCGCCCGAAGAATGGTCCGATTTGCATCTGAAGACATCGGAAATGCAGATCCGAATGCACTGGGAATCGCACTGAACGCCATGGAAGCGTTCAGATTCCTTGGCCATCCGGAAGGTGAACTGGCGCTTTCGCAAGCTGCCATCTACCTGGCTTCGGCACCGAAGAGCAACAGCATCTATGTCGCCCAGGGAAAAGTCAAAGCGGTCATCGACCGACATGGTGCGTTGCCGGTTCCCCTTCATGTCCGGAATGCGCCCACAGCGCTTATGAAAGGGCTGGGTTACGGGAAAGATTACAAATATGCCCACGATTATGAAGATGCATATGTCCCTCAAAACTATTTGCCCGAAAGACTCCAAGGCCAACGTTTTTATCTGCCCACGGAAAGGGGGCATGAAAAGCGTATAAAAGGGTTGTTGGAACGATGGCGCAGTTTGCAGGAAAAGAAAAAACCCTCGAAAAAAAGAACGTCATAAACAAGACGCCCCCGCAGGATTCTCCATCATCTTTATGATATTTTCAAAGTATGTTCTCGTGAAGAACGGCTGGGAGGGGAATCTTCCCCATGGGCCGGATTTAAACCAAAACCCTGTTTCTTGGGGCTGCGGAGTTGGCGGGGGAATGGTAAACCCTATGAATGCTCCTCACTGTCGAGGCTTCCCGAAGCGTGTTGCAGGAAGCTTCCATCCGGGTCATGTTCCTGAAAAGAGCTTGACACCGCTGGAAAATAAAAATACAAAGCAGCTAATTTTTTGTACGTGTTCAGGGGGCGCGCTCCCCCGCTTCACTCTGGTGTCTACGTGTCTGGTCATTTCAATGACTTAGCACCGGGGGCATTCCTGCCCCCTCCGCGTTCTCCCGCAAAAAGCATGCGGGAGCCGCGGTCTCCCCCACTGCTAAGTCATTGAAATGACGAAGCCACTCCGCCAATATCGTTACACGGAGAAGCGCACCCCCTGAACACGTTCAATTTTTTTAAGAGTTTATCGATTTTGATCGGATTTAATACCGTGGAACAGATTAAAGGGATTGTCGTTGTTGTTGGGAACTACGGAAGCGGGAAAACCGAAGTTTCCATAAATCTTGCCGTGAATCGCAAGCGGGCAGGTATCGACGTTCGGATCGCAGATCTTGATCTTGTGAATCCTTACTTTCGAACCCGGGAAGCCAGGAAGCCCCTTGCCGAGTTGGGCATTGAAGTGGTCGTGCCCGGGGAAAAATACCTGCAGGCGGATCTGCCCATTTTGAGTCCTGTCATCGCGGGGTTAATCCGCCGTCCCAGCCAACTGACATTGATCGATGCAGGGGGCAATGATGTGGGCGCGACCGTGCTTGCAGCACTGGCCGATGCATTGCGCAACGCCAGCGTTCAAATGCTTCAGGTGGTAAATCCCTATCGCCCGTTTACTGAAACCATTGAAGGCTGTTTGAAAATGCGCGATGAGATCGAAAAAACCTCGAAAATGACCATCAACGGCATCATCGGCAATGCAAACATGATCGATGAAACCGCCATCGAAGATATATACAACGGGTATGATTTTGTTAAAGCCTTGTCTGACGAGAGTCGGTTGCCGCTCAAGTTTATCACTGCTCCGGCAACCCTATTGGCTGAGATAGATACGGGGCGTTTTTCCTGTCCGGTCTTACCCATAGAAAGACAGCTCGTTCCACCGTGGATACGGGCCGCCGGGCTGAAAAAATAAGCTGTTAAAAGGAGTTAGAGAACATGGCATATAGACATATCATCGACAATGATCGATGCAAAGGGTGCGGACTGTGTGTAACGATATGTCCAAAGAAAGTTCTGGAAATGTCCGAAGAAGTCAACTCCATGGGCTATTTCCCAGTACATCAGGCGCGTCCCGATGACTGCATTTTTTGTACAACCTGCTGCATCATGTGTCCGGATGTGGCGATAACCATAACCAAAGTCGTTGAGGAAACGGAAGCGTCGGAACAATAGTTGGAGGAAAAACATGGGCAAAATATTAATGAAGGGGAATGAAGCGATTGGTGAGGCAGCCATAAGAGCTGGATGCCTCAATTATTTTGCGTACCCCATTACCCCTCAATCTGAAGTTGCTGAATACCTTTCTCGCCGAATGCCGGAAGTGGGGGGTGTATTTTTGCAAGGTGAAAGCGAGGTTGCGGTCGGCTACATGCTTTTCGGTGCAGCAGGATGTGGTGCCCGGGTTTTTACAACATCGTCGAGCCCCGGAATAAGCCTGATGAGCGAAGCCATCAGTTATATCTCATCGGCCGAGCTCCCGGTGGTTTTTGTTAATATTGTCCGCGGCGGTCCCGGATTGGGAGGGATACTGCCGTCCCAGGCGGATTATTTTCAAGCGACAAAAGGCGGGGGGCATGGCGATTACAGATTGCTTGTCCTGGCGCCGGCCGGCGTTCAGGAAGCCGTGGACATGGTTATGATGGCATTCCCTTTGGCGGAAAAATATCGAAATCCGGTGATGATCTTGGGGGATGGCTTGATCGGCCAAATGATGGAACCCGTTGAATTTTCGGATCATTTAAAATCTGAACCGAGCAATAAGGATGACTGGGCAACCAACGGAATGGACACCCGAAATAGAAAAGAACGCAACCTGGTCAAATCCCTATTTTTAGATGCGGAACAGCTGGAGGTCCATAATTTGGACTTAAAGGCCAAGTACGATCGCATGAAGCAAGAAGAGGTTCGATATGAACCGTATAACCTTGAAACAGACTATCGGGTGCTTGTTGTCAGCTACGGCACCATGAGCCGGGTGTGTAAAACGGCCATTGACAATATGAAGGCCGAAGGGATTGAAGTGGCCATGATAAGACCCCAGACCCTTTTTCCCTTTCCCATTGACCCGATCCGGGCGGCAGCTTCAAAAGACGGTTGCCGGGCTGCCATAAGTATCGAGTTAAGCATGGGGCAGATGGTCGAAGACGTAGAGCGAAGCGTTCAGGGGAAGTGTCCGGTTCACTGGCATGGAAAAGCCGGCGGTGAAATACCGACACCTGAAGAAATCGTTGATGTGATTAAATCCTTAATTAAGTAAATACGCCCAAACAAAATGACCCTGAGTCGCAGCAAATAGAAATTACCGTGTGATATACAACTGCAATCACGACAGGTATAGAGATAGAAAAGATCTCATATCACATAAGGAGCAGATATAATGGCAAAAACATATAAGAAACCCGAGGCCCTTTCCGACCAGGTTACCCATTACTGTCCGGGGTGCACCCATGGTGTTATTCACCGGCTCCTGGCAGAAGTTATCGACGAACTGGGTATCCGCGGCCGGACGGTCGGCATCGCCCCTGTTGGGTGTGCTGTTTTGGCCTATAATTATTTTACATTTGACTTTCAGGAGGCGGCCCACGGCCGAGCACCGGCAATGGCCACCGGGATCAAAAGGGTTCGGCCCGACCTGATGGTTTTTACCTATCAAGGTGACGGCGATCTGGCAAGTATCGGAATGGGAGAGATTATCCACGCCGCCAACCGGGGAGAGAAATTTACCACCATATTTGTTAACAACACCGTCTATGGGATGACCGGGGGACAGATGGCGCCGACGACGTTAAAAGGTCAGCGGACCACAACCTCTCCTGCCGGGCGTGATGTGGAGGATGTGGGCATGCCGGTCAAGATGGCCGAACTGATTTCCGCACTGGAAACACCTGCATATATAACCCGACAAACGGTGATAAAACCCAAGTATATTGTCAGGGCCAAAAAAGCGATAAAAAAGGCCTTCCAGTATCAAATGGACCGCCGATGTTTCAGCCTGGTGGAACTGGTCAGCACATGTCCGACCAACTGGGGGCTTACCCCCGTAGAGTCGGTAAAGTGGACTGAAGAGAATATGCTTCCCTATTTCCAACTGGGCGAATTTAAAACACCCGATGAAGTTTAGGAGGACTGAATGCAACGCGAAGTAATGTTTGCCGGTTTTGGGGGGCAGGGAATTCTGTTGATCGGAAATATCCTTGCACATGCTGCAATGGATCAAGGTTTCGAGGTGGCGTGGGTTCCTTCTTATGGTCCGGAGATGCGGGGCGGAACAGCCTATTGTCTCGTGGCGATCAGTGACAGGCCCATCGGTTCTCCGATTATCAGAAACCCGATGCACCTGGTGGCCATGAACCGCCCTTCTTTGGAAAAATTTGCACCCATGGTGAAGCCAAAGGGTGTTGTGGTCATCAACAGTTCATTGATCTCCATCGGTGCCGAACGAGAGGACGTTGATGAACTCCGGGTGCCGGCCAACGATATTGCAAAGGATCTTGGGAGTACGAAAGTCGCCAATATTGTGGCACTGGGCGCTTTTGTCGCTCGCAGCAACATGGTCGATTTTGAAGTCCTGCGCAAATGTGTCCAAGAACAATTTGCTTCCAGAAAAAAACTTATCCCCATCAATATGGCGGCGCTGGATGCGGGAAAAAAGGCGGCCCGGTTGAAGTAGAACACAAAAAACCCAAAGGGAATGGAAAGAATCAGAACCCGATGAATATTGAACTCGGCGGTTCGAGGATTGAGAGACGTTGATTCGGGCCGGTGTTTTGAGATTTTAGAAGAAATTAAAAAAAGTTTTTAAATCTTGGAAAAAACATTTCATTGTCTGCCGTCAAACAAAAAAAATATCGTGAATGAACATGAAATTGTCAGTTCCGGATTACATCGCATCCATAAAACCCTATGTGCCTGGAAAACCCATTGAGGCCCTTGAAAGGGAATATGGTATCGTCGATTCCATAAAGCTTGCCTCCAATGAAAATCCGTTGGGACCTTCTCCCAAGGCGGTTGAAGCCATCCAACGTACCATGGGGAATTTGCACCGGTATCCCGATGGAAGCGGTCATAATCTTATACAAAAAATTTCGGAACATTTTGGATTTTCGCCGGAAAATATCGTTTTGGGGAACGGTTCCGACGAAATTATCGGTATGCTTGCCAGTGCATTTCTTCAGCCGGGGGAAGAGGTCATCCTGCCGCGGCCATCATTTCTCATGTATGAAATAACGGCCTTCGCCGTGGGTGCAACACCGGTGTTTGTTCCTTTAAAATCCCTTTCAATCGATCTGGAAAGAATAACCGAAGCAATTACATCGAAAACCCGAATGGTTTTCCTGTGCAATCCCAATAACCCCACGGGAACCATTGTTTCTAAAAATGATTTTGAAAAATTTCTGAAAAAAATTCCGCCTGAAGTTCTTGTCGTGGTGGATGAGGCCTATATTGAATTTGTGCGGGATCAGAACTGTGCCAGAAGCATTGACTATATCGACGACTCCCGGCCGTTGATTACCCTACGCACCTTTTCCAAGGCTTACGGTCTTGCAGGACTTCGTGTGGGCTTTGGCATTATGCCCAAAGAAATCGCAAATCTGCTCAATAGAATCCGGCATCCGTTTAACACCAATTCACTGGCCCAGGCCGGCGCCTGCGCGGCACTTGACGACACGATTTTCTTTGAAAAGACACTGGCATTGGTGCATGCAGAACTCGATTTCTTACACGACGCCCTTGACCGGTCGGGCATAAAATATTTTCCCACACAAACCAACTTTTTTCTCGTGGACGTGGGGAAAGATGCGGATGAAATTTACGAAAATATGCTCCGACAAGGGGTTATCGTCCGTTCCATGAGATCCTATGGTTATCCCAATTATATCAGAATCAATGTGGGGCTTCATGAAGAGAACGTCCGTTTTATAACGGCCCTTGAAAAAAGCTTGGTGTGAAAAATATCGTATTTAAACCCTGAAGGCGTCGTAAAAAGTCTTTTGTGAGCGACATCGAGGAAAATCAGACGTTTTACGAGTTCATCAACCATACCCTTAAACAATTCCAATTTTCTTTTGAAACCATTGCTGATTACCATAGACGGTCCTTCGGGGGCCGGAAAAACAACCACCAGCCGGTTGCTGGCCGATCGTTTGGACTACAGATATATCGACACCGGTGCCCTTTACAGGGGGGTTGCCTTGGCCGCCATATGGACGGGCCTGACGCCGGATGACGATACCGCTTTAGAGAAGCTTTGCAGCACCCTGAAAATGGAATTTATGCCCGGGGAAAAAGGATTGCGTCTCATATCAAACGGTTCGGATGTTACCGATCAAATCAGGACCCCTGAAATATCGATGTTTGCATCGGCGGTTTCCGCAAGGCCGGTTGTGAGACATTTTCTTTTAGATTTGCAACGGCGTCTGGGCCGGGAGAAAAAGGCCGTGTTCGAAGGACGCGACATGGGCACCGTGGTATTTCCAGATGCGGATGTGAAGTTTTTTCTGGATGCATCCCCAAAAATCAGAGCCCTAAGGCGATACAAAGAATTAAAATCGGTGAGCTCCCAAACCCTGGACGCGGTTGAAAGGGATATGCGGCGCAGAGATGAAAATGACAGCACCCGAAACTTAGCGCCTTTAAAACCGGCCGAAGATGCCATTCGGATAGATTCAACCGATCTTTCCGTCGAAGCCGTTGTTGACCGGATGTTGACCGTTATCGAGAATATGGTTTGATCGTTATTAAAACGTCAATTTTTCTCACCCCGCCAGCGTTTTTGGAATCTTTTTCTAGGAAATTCGTTCCCTCGATTTTTCCACCCATCACCGCATCGTCACCAGATGATTCAACACTTAAGTATTTTATTTAAAATAATCGTTGTTTTTTGGAAATGAGTCTGATACCAAAAGCGGTTATGCTATACCTAAACAGGTGATAGTCAAAAAAAATAGTCTAGGGGGGTATTTTATTTAATGGAAAATTTTGAAACAAACGATTCAACTAAAGATTCAAACCGTAAAGATTTGTCTGATGATGAGACGCGTGAACGATCAGACGTAGAGGCTATGGAGGAAAAAGCGTCGGAATCAACCGGCACGGCGGATGAAGGTGCCGTATCCGATGATCCTCATGACACCACGGACACATCGTCGGATGTTCAGGAAGCAAGCGCAAGTCCTGAAGAAGCTCCGGAAATCGCAGGTGATTCGGATGAAGTTCAACCACCGAGTGATCGCTTGAAGGACGTTCAAGGTTCGGATGAAACCATGGACACTCTGATGACGATGTACGAGGAGAGCTTCAAACGTTTTGCCGAAGGGGAAGTGGTCACCGGAAGGATCATTTCCATAGACAAGGATTATGTTCTTGTGGACATTGGATACAAATCAGAAGGACAAATCCGAATTCAGGAATTCAAAGATGAAAGCGGCGAGTTGGCCGCCGATGTGGGAGACAAAGTCGATGTGATGGTGGAATGGTGGGATGACGACGAAGAACGCGTCATTCTTTCCAAAGAAAAGGCGGCCAAGGTCAAAGTCTGGGAAGAGATAAAAGCTTCTTACGATGAAGACGGAACCGTGGAAGGCGTCATTGCCAATCGTGTCAAGGGCGGCTTTTCGGTGGATATCGGTGTTCTGGCCTTTTTGCCCGGTTCACAGGCGGACTTGCGTCCCATACGCAACCTCGACGAGATGGTTGGGAAGACATTTACTTTTAAGATCCTGAAATTTAATCAAAAACGGAGCAATATCGTTCTGTCGAGAAGAATGATTCTCGAAGAGGAGCGCGATTCCAAACGGACGACAACACTCACTACCATCCACGAAAACAAAGTTGTCGACGGCGTCGTAAAAAATATAACAGAATACGGCGTCTTCGTTGATCTTGGCGGTGTGGATGGTCTTCTTCACATTACGGATATATCATGGGGACGGGTTAAACACCCCTCGGAACTTTTTTCAGTTGGGGACCATATCGCCGTAAAGATTCTCAACCTTGATCTTGAACGGGAGCGGGTTTCCCTTGGAATGAAACAACTTACCGAGGATCCCTGGCTGACTGCTTCAGAAAAATACCCCATCACCTCCCGGGTTAGCGGAAAGGTTGTCAGCCTTACGGATTACGGTGCATTTGTGGAACTGGAAGAGGGTATCGAAGGACTGATCCATGTTTCTGAAATGTCATGGACCCGAAAGATTCGTCATCCTTCCAAGGTCGTTTCCGTGGGAGAGATGGTCGAAGCTGTCGTACTGGACATCAAACCTGAAAGCAGACGAATTTCTCTGGGAATGAAGCAGGTGGTACCCAACCCCTGGGATGTCATCAGTGAAAAATACCCGGTGGGCACCACCATCGAGGGCAAGATCAAGAATATTACCGACTTCGGCCTTTTCATCGGAATTGGCGAAGGGATTGACGGTCTTGTTCATATTTCAGATATTTCCTGGATAAAACGCATAAAACACCCCTCGGAGATCTATAAAAAAGGCGACGTGGTCCAGGCCATTGTTTTGGATATCGAAAAGGAGAACGAAAGGTTTTCCCTGGGGATCAAGCAACTTCAGGACGACCCTTGGAAAACGGTCGCCGAACGGTATGAAGTTGGAAAAGAGATTGCAGGCACGGTGACCAACCTTACGGATTTCGGGGTTTTTATAGAACTCGAAGAAGGGATAGAAGGTCTTGTTCATGTGTCTGAAATTAGTAAAGAAAAAATAAAAACCCCCATCGGAAAATACAATATCGGCGATGTCATCACCGCCAAAGTTATGAATATTAACAGTGATGAAAGGCGAATCGGCCTTTCAATTAAACGGCTTGAAATGGACAGTGAACAAAGCTTGCTGAGCGAATATGTCAATAATATTAAACCCGCAACTTCAACTTTCGGAGAAATCTTGCGCGAAAACCTTCAGGAAAAGTTGAATGGAGAATAAATTTTAGCGGGGTCTTTTTAAGTTGTGAGGTGCTCGGCTTCAATACGGTTGCAAAAGCATCATGTTTTCTCGTAGGCATCCATATCTTTTTTTTATACTGATCTTCTCATCTGTCGTTGTTTCGGCAATGGTGGTAATGACCCTTTTGTTCACCCTGGGCACAAGGGACTCCGAGTTTGAATTCGGAGAAAAAGTCGGTATCATAGAGATTAATGGTGTCATTGCGGAGTCCAAAAACGTGCTGGATCACCTAAAACGTTTCCGTGAGGATGACGCCATTAAAGCCATTGTCATCCGGATCAATTCTCCGGGGGGCGCCGTAGGTCCATCCCAGGAAATTTTCAGGGAGATCCAAAAGACATCGAGCAGCAAAAAGGTGGTGGCTTCCATGGGCACCATTGCTGCTTCCGGAGGCTATTACATCGCTGCCGGTGCAGATGGAATTGTCGCCAACCCCGGGACCATAACCGGGAGTATCGGCGTGATTATGGGGTTTACAAATTATGAGGATCTGCTCCAAAAAATCGGATTGGTCCCCATTGTTATCAAAAGCGGTGAGTACAAGGATATCGGCTCGCCGGTGAGAAAGATGAAACCCCAAGAGAAGAAAATCTTACAGGATTTTGCACGGAAGATTCACAAACAATTTATCAGAGATATTGTTCAGGGCAGAAAGATGGACCCGGAAAAGGTGAGATCCCTTGCAGACGGACGTATCTTTACCGGAGAAGAGTCTAAAGAATTGGGGCTGGTGGACCGTATCGGAAACTTGGAAGATGCGATTGAATGGGCCGGCCGACTGGGGGGGATCGAAGGTAAGATTTCAACGGTTTATGCAAAGGAGAAGAAATTTTCTTTGTTAAAATATGTTACGGATTCCTCCGCGGACTCGTTATTAAACCATATATTGGATCCATTCTTGTCTGCTGATTATATATATCGACCTGAAAAAGGCCATTGAAAACGCTTTAGAGCTGTTTCAGAATCATTCGTTCGTCCCCATCCGGGTTTTTCAGCCCTAAACATACGCAAACAAAATTGAGACACTCCATAAAAAAATGAATTTGTGGAGTGTCTTCCCCATATTCCGGTCATTGATATCCAATGATTCCAGGGAATCTCGATTTTGGTCGTCCTTAGGGAAAGTTCTCAGGGGCGGACCGGTCGATGACATCCCAGATTTCCGTTTCCAACGGTCTTCTTGACGTTCGCTCGATTCGGGATCCAAAAAAACAAAAAACAAATCATTGCTAAACGTGACGCTCCGCTGGGTGAGGGTTTTTAATTTTTACACAAAAACACTCACATCACCCAGACCTTCCCGGATGATTTCCGGAAAATCGTCGATTAAGGATATGACACTTGATGGGTGTCCCGAAACCGGCCCCCCATCGATAACCACATCGATTCTGCGACCAAAAAAATCTTCGATAAGTGACGGGTCATAAAAAATTGTGCCGTCCGGCATTGTCGCACTGGTCGTGATAACCGGATTTCCCAGGGCTTCCACCAGCGCCAGACAAATTATATTATCCGGTACGCGGATTCCCGCGGTTTTCCGCTGGGTCAACATGATTTTGGGAACCAGCTTCGATCCTTCGAGCACAAACGTGTAAGGACCGGGGAGAAGACGTTTCATGGTTTTATAGGCATAGTTTGAAACTTTAGCGTAGTCGCTGATATTTTTAAGCCCTGAGCAGATAAAACTAAACGGTTTGGTTTTATTTCGCTGTTTTAACTGGTAAATTTTTTCTATGGACTTTTTGTTCATGATGTCGCATCCGATGCCGTAATAGGTATCGGTTGGATAGGCGATGATGCCACCTCTTTTGAGGATTTCAACGACCTGTGTTAAAAGTCGTTCCTGGGGATTTTGGGGGTTTATTTTAAATATCATGGCAACGCTTTTTTCATCCGCGGGCTCATGGCCGTTCATCTTAACCGGGTTTTATCAAATCATTCATAGGGGTTTAATTTTGAGCCTTGGGTTGATGTTTCTGGGTTTGGTTCGAATCGTCCGGATGCATTATCTATTACGGATATTGGCATAATGTCAAGGCAGTGATCTAAAATATCCGGCCAATAGGGTTGAATGTTTTTTATTTAATTTATTTTCAGCAAGTTATAACGCATGATCAAATGCAGGCTAATAAAGATTGCAAAAGATAAATCTATTTGTTATTCGTCTTCGTAAAGATCTTAACACTGAAAAACACCCCGTCTGGATCGGCTGGAGATGGAAAACCGAAAAAGACGTATCAATTGCGAAAGCACGAAAAAGAACCAATTAATAAGTTCAAGTTTAATGGGGGAATCCATGAAAAAAGTGCAGCCTGAAGAGGCTTTTTCTTTTGACGATGTTTTGTTGCTTCCGGGCTATTCCGATGTATTGCCGCTCGATGTCGACACCCGAACTCAGTTAACAAAAAATATTGATTTAAACATTCCCCTTGTCAGCGCTGCGATGGATACCGTAACTGAGTCTCGCGCCGCAATAAGCATGGCGCGGGAAGGCGGAATCGGCTTTATACACCGCAACTTGAGTATAAATAACCAGGCGGTTGAAGTTGACAAGGTAAAAAAATCTGAAAGCGGTATGATTGTTAATCCGGTAACGATTCTTCCGGATCAGCCCGTCCATGAAGTGTTGAGTCTGATGGAAAAATATCGCATTTCAGGGGTTCCGGTAACCAAAGATGATCAATTGTTGGGCATCGTAACAAACAGGGATCTTCGATTTGAAACAGATCTCGAAAAAAAGATTTCTGAAGTCATGACCAAAGAAAACCTGGTTACCGTCTCTGAAGGGATTACGCTGGAAGATTCTAAAAAACTGCTTCATCAACACAGGATTGAAAAGTTACTCGTGGTGGATGATAAAAATCGTCTGGTCGGCATGATAACGATAAAAGATATCGAAAAGATTAAAAAATACCCGAAAGCTTGCAAAGACTCCCTGGGCAGACTCAGAGTCGGCGCCGCTGTGGGTGTCGGCCCTGATATGGAAGAACGGGCAGAGAAGCTTTTGCAGGCCGGTGCCGATGTGATTCTCATTGATACCTCCCATGGAAATTCGAAAAATGTCATTGAGGCTGTAAAAAAATTAAAAAGTAATTTCAAGGATATTGAGCTGATCGCAGGGAATGTCGGTTTAGCGGATGGGGCCGAAGCCCTGATCAAAGCCGGTGTGGACGGTGTTAAGATCGGGATCGGACCCGGTTCCATCTGCACCACACGTATTGTGGCCGGTGTCGGTGTGCCACAGATTTCGGCCATCATGAACTGCAGCCCGGTATACCGTAAAACAGGCGTTCCCTTGATTGCCGACGGCGGTGTCAAATTCTCAGGGGATGTCACCAAGGCCATTGGTGCCGGTGCCCATGTGGTGATGATCGGCAGCCTTTTTGCCGGAACCGAGGAAAGTCCGGGTGAGCTTGTTATTTATCAGGGCCGTAGTTACAAGTCCTATAGAGGTATGGGATCCATTGAAGCCATGCAAAAAGGAAGTCGGGACCGATACTATCAGGGAGAAGATATCCAGAGCGATAAACTGGTTCCGGAAGGTATCGTCGGCAGAGTTCCCTACCGAGGCACGCTGTCGGACAATATTTTTCAGCTCATCGGCGGATTAAAGGCCGGTATGGGATACGTGGGGTGCCGCACCCTGGACGAACTCAGAGAAAAAGCCCGCTTTATTAAAATAACCGCCGCAGGGATGCGTGAAAGCCATGTCCATGATGTGATTATTACCAAAGAAGCGCCAAATTACCGTCTCGACTAGCTTCCAATTAGAAACATGGCGCTTATTTCCATGAGATGCTTTAGATACGTGTTGTCCTCGCCGGTTAATCAAGCTGAAACGTTCTAGAAGCTATCTCAAAATAATCTTTTGGCCCAATCTCGGCGTTGGCGCCTCGTTTTAAGTCCTCGACATACTTGAGTATGCCTGTGGGTTAAAACTCGGTTCCGCCTTTTTATCCCGCTGGGTTTTAGCGGGGGATCTTGAACCAAAATCTTTATTTTGAGATGGCTTCTAATAAAAGATATTTAAAAATGACTGATAAAGCAGTTGACTTCGTACACCTTCATGTTCACACCCAGTACAGCCTTCTGGACGGCGCCATTCGGATTGATCGCCTGTTAAAGCGTGTCGCTGATTTTGACATGGATGCTGTGGCGATTACCGATCATGGTACCATGTTCGGCGCCCTGACGTTTTACGAAAAGGCCAGAAAAGCCGGAATAAAACCGATTATAGGTTGCGAGTGCTATCTGGCGCCCAGGGGCCTAAACGATAAAACTTCCCTGGACAAAGGTGGACTTTCACATCTCATCCTTCTGGCGGAAAATCGTGAAGGCTATGTCAATTTATGCAAACTCTGCACCATTGCCCAACTTGAAGGATTTTATTACAAACCCCGTATCGACAAAAACGTATTAAAACGCCACAGCAAAGGACTTATCGGTCTATCCGCATGTCTTCACGGCGAAATCCCCCGATTGATCCAGGGCGGACGAATCGATGAGGCGGATAACGCCGCGCGCTTTTACCTCGATGTCTTTGGTGAAAGAAATTTTTTTCTCGAAGTTCAAAACAACGGCATCGATGTCCAGGAGACGGTGAACCGGGCGCTTTTCGATATGAGTCAACGACTCTCCATTCCTCTGGTCGCTTCCAACGATTGTCATTATCTCGACAAAGCGGATGTTCGTGCCCATGATGTTCTTTTGTGCGTGCAGACCGGAAAGACGGTCCATGAAAACGATCGCCTGAAGTTTGGCACCGATCAACTCTATCTAAAATCCAAATCTGAGATGTATGACGCTTTTAAGGATTATCCGGGGGCCCTCGAGAACTCCGTAGACATCGCCAAACGTTGCAACCTTGAATTCGACTTTAAATCCTATCATTTCCCGAAATTCGATGTTGCATCGGATCAAACCGTCGATGAAGTTTTCGAAAAGATGGTCAGAGATGGATTTAAAACGGTGTTACAGGGGATAAAGGCAAAGAATCCGGATATTGATGAAAAACTGTATGTTGACCGCATGGAGTATGAAATTAAGCTCATCAAATCCATGGGGTTTCCAGGGTATTTTTTAATTGTGGCGGATTTTATCCGTTATGCCAAGAAAAAAGGTATTCCTGTTGGACCTGGAAGGGGGTCGGCTGCAGGAAGCCTCGTTGCCTATTCCCTTGGAATTACGGACCTGGACCCCATTGAGCACGGTCTTATTTTTGAGCGTTTTCTCAACCCTGCCCGGAAGAGCATGCCGGATATCGATGTCGATTTTTGTATAAACGGCAGGGAAGACGTCTTCAAATATGTCATCGATAAGTATGGCGGGGGTGATTTTGTCGCCCAGATTATCACTTTCGGAAAGCTAAAAACCCGGGCGGTAATTCGCGACGTGGGCCGTGCATTGGATATCCCCCTTAACGAAGTGGATGCCATTGCTAAAATGGTGCCGGATGTATTGAACATCAGTCTTGACAATGCCCTTGAGCAGGAGCCGAGACTCAGAGATCTGGTAAAAAAGAAACCGGAAGTTGCCGATCTTATCAGCGTTTGCCGGGTATTGGAGGGGCTTCCGCGGCATGCCTCAACACACGCAGCCGGGGTGGTCATTGCAGACCGGACACTGACGGAATATCTGCCCCTCTACAAAGGTAAAAAAGGCGAGGTGGTGACCCAGTTCGACATGAAATGTGTTGAAAAAATCGGCCTTGTCAAATTCGATTTTTTGGGTCTTCGCAACCTGACGGTTATTGCAAGTGCCCTTGAACTGATCGCCGCACAGGGCGGCACGCCCCCCGATCTTTCAAACCTCGATTTTAACGATCCTGCCACCTATCGTCTCCTTGCCGCGGGAGAGACAACCGGGGTCTTTCAGCTGGAGAGCTCCGGAATGAAAGATTTACTGGTGAGATTAAGGCCGGAATCCTTTGATGAAATCATCGCACTGGTTGCCCTGTATCGGCCCGGACCTCTGGACAGCGGAATGGTCGATGATTTTGTGGACCGGAAGCACGGCAAAAAAAAGGTAGAGTACCTTGTCCCACAGCTTGAACCGATTTTAAAAGAGACCTACGGAGTTATCGTTTATCAGGAACAGGTCATGAAGATCGCCGGAGAACTGGCCAATTATTCCATGGCAGAGGCCGATGACCTTCGGAAAGCAATGGGCAAGAAGATTCCTGAGATTATGGCCATGCACCGGGAACGGTTTATGCAGGGGGCCACCGACAACGGTATTCCGGCGGACAAGGCCGGAAAAATATTTTATTTCATGGAAAAATTTGGAGGATATGGGTTCAACAAATCCCATAGTGCGGCCTATGCGCTGATTGCGTATCAGACCGCTTTTCTAAAGGCGCACTTCCCCGTGGAGTTTGTGGCGTCATTACTGACCAGCGAAATGAATTCTACGGATGGCGTGGTGAAATATATTGCCGAATGTCGCACCCAAGACATTGAAGTCCTGCCACCGGACATCAATGAAAGCGATAAGGCCTTTACCGTAACCGGATCGAAAATCAGGTTCGGACTGGCTGCGGTAAAAAATGTCGGTGAAAATGCCATTGAATCCATTGTCGCGGCACGGAAGGATGGCAAATTTTCTTCGCTGTTTGAGTTTTGCGAACGTGTGGACCTGAAAAAGGTCAACAAGCGGGTGATTGAAGGTCTCATAAAATGTGGCGCGTTCGATTCCACAGGGGCTTACCGTTCCCGAATGATGGCGTCGTTGGAGGACTGTGTGGATTACGGCCAGAGACTTCAGAAAGAAAAGGCAGATCCGCAGATTGGTTTGTTCGATCTGAAGCCGGAACAGAATGCCATTAACTTGCCCAGTATGTCCGAAATCGACGAATGGGATGAGAAGGAGCTTTTAGCGTTAGAAAAGGAATCCCTTGGGTTCTATATTACCGGACATCCTTTGGGGGAATTCGAAGATATTCTGGAAAAGTTCACGAACACCAACTCATCGACCCTGAAGGAACAAAATGATGGTGACGCCGTGAGGATCGGCGGCATGATCCGGAGCACCAAAATCATCAAGACCAAAAAGGGCGATTTAATGGGATTCGTGACCCTTGAGGATCTACAGGGTTCTGTGGAAATTGTCGTTTTTTCTGCGCTGTACGCCAAAGTTTACGATCTTTTAACCGAAGACAGCGCCGTCTTGGTTCGAGGCGGTCTGCAAAAGGATGAAAACTCGGTTAAGATATTGGCAGAGACGGTGATTCCCATGGACAAAGCCGAGGAGACCTGGTCCACAAGCATCCATTTTAATCTTGACATTACCCGCACAGACAAAGCATTACTCGAACAATTAAAAGGCATATTTAGCCGGTATCCGGGATCCTGCCGAGGGTACGTTCATCTGCTGGATCCTGAAAAAACAGACACCACCATTGCCCTGTCCGACGCAACGAGATTAAAGGCCGGTTCGTCATTAATCCGTGAAGTGAATCGGCTTCTGGGATACCCTGCTGCTGAAACCATTTGCGAACCGACCGAAATGCCATCAAAATCAGATGGGCATAATGGAAATCGGAGAGGCAGGCGATGAACAGGATCCCTGGAAACGGTTCAAGGGGGTAACCCCGCAAGGCGAAAAAAAACAAGGATATTAAATCACACCATGAAAGTCCCTCTGCTCGACTTAAAAGAACAATATGGCGTTATAAAAGACGAGATACTCAAAGCCGCCAATGAAGTTTTTGAAAGCCAATATTTTATCCTGGGGCCCCGGGTTGAGCTCCTTGAGAAAGAGATTGCCGATTATTGCGCTTCCAGGCATGCTGTCGGCGTTTCATCCGGAACAGATGCCCTGTTGATTTCACTGATGGCGTCGGATATCGACCACCAAAACACCGTGATAACCGTTCCGTACACTTTTTTTGCCACGGCAGGTTCCATATCTCGTGTCGGCGCCAGACCGATCTTTGTGGACATCGATCCTGAAACGTACAATATGTCTCCGGAAGGTCTGGAACGAACCATAGATGCCATGACCCCTTCAGAACTGGCGAGACTCAAAGGCGTCATTCCGGTTCATCTGTATGGCCAATGTTCGGACATGGACCCCATTCTAAAGATATGCGACGACTACAATCTCGTTGTTATTGAAGACGCCGCCCAGGCCATCGGCGCCGAATACAAGGCAAAGCGGGCAGGATCCATGGGTGATTTCGGCTGCTTTTCTTTTTTTCCTTCAAAAAACCTGGGTGCTTTCGGCGACGGCGGAATCGTAACAACGAATTCGGAAAAACGATATGAAAAATTAAAAATGCTTCGGGGGCATGGTTCCCACCCCAAGTATTATCATTCATTGATCGGCGGAAACTTCAGGCTGGATGCGTTTCAGGCGGCGGTGGTTTCCATCAAGCTGAAATATCTGGACACCTGGACCGAAGGCCGCCGGGAAAACGCACATAAATACCGAGCCCTTTTTAAAAGTGCAGGTCTATCTGATGTGGTTGAGCTTCCGGTTGAAAAAGAAGACCGCCACATATACAATCAGTTTGTAATACGTGTGCAGAGAAAAAGAGATGATCTTCGCGGGTTTTTAAATGATGCCGGTATCGGGACGGAAGTTTATTATCCGGTTCCCATGCATCTTCAAGAATGCTTTTCCCATCTGAACTACAAACAAGGCGATTTTCCTGTGTCCGAACATGCCGCCTTACATACCCTGGCCCTTCCCATATATCCTGAACTTTCAGATGCCCAGTTGGAATACGTGGTAGAAAAGATCAAAGCGTTTTATTTGAAGAAGAGCTGAAAATCCACCTATCTGTATTTTATCTCCTTGCCAGGCCGTGTCAGATATATAACAGGTTTTTGATCTGGATGATATCTTGAGGGCTTAGAGAAATATCTGGAGTTATAGATTCGGGCTGATCAGTTCCTGAGAGTTAGGAGATGTTTGCTTTTTTAATTACCAATTGGAGTAATGGAACCGCGCATTTTCAACTCCGTCCCTCTTTTCCCGCTCTTTTCCCTCGGCGCGGATTTATCCATTGTGAGGGTGTTTTGACCTGTTTGACAATAATTGAAACCGGTGAGTCTTCAAAATAGTCGCTAAGGTCTAATGTATGACAGCCATGAAGACAATTTGGGTGGGTATTTGCTAATATGTCTTTTTGCATAGCTACCTCCTTTTCTACTTTTAATAGAAAATTCAGATAGATATTGCAAATAATCTCATTTTTTATGCTCGTAACGCTTTAGTTGGAGATATCACCGATTTCACACCGAATATCCTATTCCCCATTCCGAGAACGGATGAGGAGCAAAGGGCGGTCTATTCGCTGCAGCACTCCGGCTGAGATACTTCCATAAAATGTCCTGGACAAACCGGTGCGGCCGTGACTGGCCATTGCCAATAGATCTGCATTTTCACTTTTTGCAGCATCGAGAATAGTATTCACAACCGGACCATGACCGATGAGAGTTTGTACCTTGATACCGTCTTCGCGAAATTGTTCTATAAGAGAAGCAAGATAAGACTCTGTTTCCTTGATCTGCTGATCGCGTTTTTCCTGGTATATTGACATGCCAATAATTTCATCATGTTCTAACAAATGTCCCGGTTCTATAACGATAAATAAAATTGCTTTGGCCTTGAAACATTGTGCGAGCTTCTTCACATGAGGCAATATCGCTTCAGCTCGTTTCGAGCCGTCCAAAGGAACCAGTATTTTTTTATACATATCTCCCTCCTGTCTCTAAAAAAATTGAGATTCCCTGAAACCATTATCATTCCATCACACTGATTTAAAAAATATAGGCCAAACAATAAATACGCAATACATTTATTAGTTTTTTCGATCAGGGTTTGTAACGACTGCATCTTCTGGACTACCTACCTCCATTTAGCCTTTAGCCACGAATAATTTCCTCAACCAGCTAATGTGAGCCTTCTTTATTCTTTCCGAGGCTGTTAAGAATCCAAAAATACCTTTTGTTACACTTTTTTTAGTCATCAATCTCGACAATTAATCATGTATACAAAATTAGATCGAAGGGACACTTATTGGAACTCCCTCATACGGAGTCCTTCTGGTAGATCTATGGGTCTGAACTTCCCTCATGCTTTTCAGAATATCAATGCTGCTTTTAAATCCTTTAGTATATCTTGCCATATTTAAAGCCATTCCAGCAAGTTGAGCCAAAGATTGAACGAAATTTACATCTTCCAGAGTGAACTCCCAAGGTTCAGACGTATACACACGCATAGCCCCTATTAAATTGCCACCGACCACGATAGGCACCGACAGTAGAGAAGCAATTCCCTCTTTCCGAGCTTCATTAGGATATTGAATTCTTGGATCATCCATAACATCATAGATCGCCACCGGCCCTTCCTCCAAAGATTGGGCAATGGAGCGCAGGGCACTTACAGGGCCTTTATTTATATACTCATCACTCAAACCATATGATGTTGCCAGCTGCAGTTCATTGTTTTTACGATTGATCAGAAATAAAGAGCATCCCTTGGCACCCAAAGCTGTTTTGATGCTTTCTGCCGTCATCAGAGCAACCTCTTCCAGGTCCCTGGAATGAGAGATTGCCTTTGTAATCCTTAGCAATGTTTCATAATTTATGAGCTTTTTTTCCATGATTTTTCTCCTTTCAAAATGTTCTTTGAAGGTCTTAAGAGTCTCAGCCTTTTTGGAATGTTACTCTAAGCGCCAAGCTCATAGAAATATTCTGTTGGGAGCAAGTTCTGCAAAATTTGAGGGGCTTCTCCATAGAATAACCTTTTTAACAGTGGTTAAACGATTGAATTCAGAAAACTTCAATGTATTAAAAGCAATGATTCTTATCTTGTTTTTACAGAAAGGCTTCAAAACAAGAGACTTCCTTTTAAGTCTCGCTTTCAATGATCAGCAATTTAGATGCCGTATCGTGTACCGGTGAAACCTCATCCTCCCAGATTGGAACTGCTATTCTCATGAAAGATATCCCCTGCCGCGACACAATCGCATACTTCACCTATGTCCCTTGCCACTAACAAATCCTGATTTGTCATCAGCAGTCCGATTCTTTCTTTTCATTCCTGTGCTTTTACTGCTCAAACTGCTGTGAGCGGCAACATTCGCTTTGCCGGACAGGGTTAGTTTCAATCTTTACACTTTTCCACTTTCCCGAAATGGATTGATCTTCAACCCAACCTTTATTCTCGCTTTGAACGGCGCGGATTAACGTTGGAAAAGCCCTTTTTTAGAACTCTTCTTCAACTTCAAGTTCTACGTGACACTTATCGCATTCTTTTTTATACACCTTTTGTTTGGGGGGAATTTCTCTCTCTCTGCCTTCAAAGATCTCGAAATCGATCTCTTCCTCATAGCATGTATCGCATAAAGTCTTACCGTTATACAAAAGTCCAACTCCCATGATTAACCTCCTTTATGGTGCTTATGTTAATTGGCTATGAACACAATAGGACCCGATATGCCTGTTTTAAGGTCTGCAACAAGTCTAAACAACTTTTGCTGTTCTCA
>JAHECI010000166.1:0-2667 GCA_024641825.1 Desulfobacterales bacterium
TTGCTGTTTTTTGACCGGTTTTACAATACGTTACTCAAAATTTGCACCCGAAATGCAGATTTAGTTTTGACAGTATGGGGATTCAACGCACTATGTTGAGCGGAAGGTATCATGTCGAAATGGGAACCACCTTTCTCAAGGCGGTTGCCGGCAGCTTGATTGGCGGCGGTGATATATCGAGTGACAGAATGCTCTGATACGGTATCACAATCAGCCGATCTTCGAGCTCGAGAAGAAGCTGGTTTTCCCTAAGGGCCTCTTTGATGTGGGCCGCAATGCTGTATTCTTCTTCCAAGCGGTCATATTCAAACTTTTCTTCTGACCCGTTGATATATCGAATTGTTAAAATACCCTTGTCTGGGCTGTTCATAGTTTCACCTCTTTTTTTTGATTTTGAAAAACTTGGCCCGCATGGCGGGAGCCAAAACAACGGTTTTGACACGCTGGAATGATGGAATAATGGAGTGTTGGAGCAATGGGAAAAACAAAATTACTCCATCATTAAACTTTTTTCAATCTCTACGAACCAGCGGCGGCGGCCGCACAATTGTCGACGACGGCGGCGTCGATATCGATGATGGTGCCGGGTGTAGGGATTTCTTCAAGATATTTTAGCAAGAAGCGCAACACACAGAGCTGGTGAGCCACTTGGCCGGGGTAAGAAATAGGATGCCCCAGAAGAGATCCGAAAAAGACGGCTCTCGGTGGGCGTATCTTACCTGTGATTTCTTTGGAAAGGCTTATGGAAATGGTTGCGATTCCTTGATCCTCGATGGATCTCTGGATCAGTCCCACGGACTGATTGCAAATACCTCAAGCCGGCGTTAAAATCGCGATATCTACGTTGTCCGATTTCAACGCAGTTGCTACTTTGGGCGCTGTGTCTTCGATCAATGTATCCAGATGGTGATGCAGGATATGCCCCATGAAAGAGAAATGCCGGTGGTTTACATGGCCGATGTCTCCGGCCTGTTTTAGATCAAAGACACGCTCGATGGGGAGTACGATGTTAATGTCTTTGTCCGCGTCGGAATGGTCATAATAGTTGTGCGTGATGACCATATCCGAGGGGGAAGCATCTGATGGAATCTCCCTGAAGGTCGGGTCACCGGCCGGATCTGTCATGTCGAAAGGGGGTTGCCAGCGAAGATGTGCGCCACCGGTGGTAATCAGTGCCAGGCGACACCGGGAGAGGTCCTTGTCCAATTGGGTCCACGGCGAATCTCGAAACTCCATGAAGGTTGAACTTTCAACCCATCGATTGAAAAGCGGCGGATATTTATTCAACAATTTTGCAACGAACTTATCTTTTTTTTGTCTCAAGCTCAATTTGCATTTCCTATCGGAAACCTGCGGAGAACACAGATCCGGACCCAAAGGGCCATTTATGGATGGAAACTAATTAAGGGGGTCCCCATCGCCCTCCTCAATGGGTTCATCCAGGTTAAATACATACATCGTATGATCGTCAACGACTTTAAGGGTTGCAAATCCATAGGAATAATAAAGATATCCATACAACCGACCGTCCGGCCCTAAAATTTCGCTGAGCCAGGGCTCGTATTGAGTGGTGGGATAAATCCATCGTGTCATCTCTATCAAGGTTTCCTGATTCTCGACCTTTTTCCAGCGATCCCCCACCAGCGCTGTTTGGTTATTTTTCGGATCGAACATGAGCCCCAGAGGGGATCGCGGGTCGAACCCGTCATATTTGTCGGAATAATAGATGTCGTAATTTTCCCATTTGTCGATTAAATCTTGAATGGTCACTTGGTTCTGGCCTCCGGGCAACCTTCTGAGCGTGCCGTAATTCTGCTGCCATGAAGCACAACCGAAGATAATCAGAGCAATTAAGAAAACACTGGGGAATCTATATTTTTTCATTTTTTCCATCTTTTCCTCTCCCGACGGAACATCTTTTCTCGATCTGCAATCGCTTGCCCCGTTGAATTTTGGGGATTCAACAGAGAAAAGGAATTCTCCCAACCTTGTTGATGTACAGCCAAGATTCCCGCCAAAAGGACGGGACCTTCAAAGGCTTCAATTTATGAAACAAAAATACCGCCATATTCCTTATAAATATGCATTGAGGTGTAAAAGTCAATATGACGATCTCAATCTTCGTTGTCGGGCATCAGTTCGCGGGTTTTCCACCAAGCTTGGCCGTAATTGATGAATAACTGCTCGCCGGCAGAGATATCTTTTATCGTATGAAAAACGATCAGATCCCGATCCGTGTCGTGCCAATATTCGGTATTGTGATCGGCGGAATGGTTGAAAATACTTCCCCAGCCCAGGGGAAGAGAGTAGTATTCGGATTCATTTTCCGATTCTGTTCCCGAATTTTCATTTTCCGGCGCCAAACTGTAAACGTAGTCATCGATAATCCCCCCGCAATCTTCCGTTCGGATGCGCAAGTGATGACATTCTTCCAATGTCGTGTCTGCCGGAATAGGTTCGGTTGCGAAAACACCATGACCATATTTGGATGGCGCCACAACCACATGGGGATGCTTGTACAAGGGTTGAGATGAGAGCTTGCTCATTTTTCTTTTCCGTTTTAATCTTGCCATATTATTTACCCTAACGTTGCAAAAGTCGAGGGTGCTGGAGATCCCCCGCAAGCGGGATCTACGTTTCACTACGACAAGGCGTCAAGGGCGCAGC
>JAHECI010000166.1:2767-7035 GCA_024641825.1 Desulfobacterales bacterium
GGAGATGCGGTGCCATCGGCTTTCCCGTTGGGCAAATAACATGGCTGCTTTGCACTGATTTCAGGATGCCAGCTGGAGTTCATTCCAGCAGAACAGTTAAAACAGGTTGAATGGCTTGTAATTATAACTTTTAAACCCATTTTGTCATGTTATTTATGCAACTATAGGGTTTATGCAACTATAGGGTTTATATGGCATAATGTCCTCCCAATGTCAAAAAGGCAAACCCCTTTTTTTTTGGAAGAAGAATCGGAAGGATAGGGTTCTGCCACAGAGAAAACAAATTTATGTTTGACTTATGACAAATACTGTTTAGCTTAATTTTTAAAAGGCGGCTGTCTTTGAGCCCCTTGTTTTTAAGAAAAAATAGATTGACAGAAAGGAGGACTACTCCAATGACCGATATACTAAAAAGAGATCTTACAGGCGAATGTGAAGGAGAATGCCGAGACCGCGTTAGAGAAGGCGAAGAAGAACGACAGGGTGAAATCAGGCTCTCCAATGTTGAAACTCCGGAGTCGTATCCGGATGCCAAATGGGCGAGATCCAGAGATGAACAGCCCGGGGTTTTTGGCGGTCACGTGTAAATAAACATAATGACATCATGAATTTTTAAGAATAGAGATATAGAATATAACGACAAATCCTGATAGAGGATATGATATAAAAAGGGCGGCCGCTTCGGCCGCCCTTTTGTTTTTATATCCGTACCCATTTTTGCAAACATTTCAGAATAAACACGCCCCGAGTTCTGGGTGAACCCTCCGGTGACAGCCATAAAAATTCTTGCATTTCCTTTTTTCCTGGGCTATGAACTTCATTCTAGGTAGTACTATAGATAGATTTGTATCCCCCGGGTTCTCTGGAGATTTTGAAATTGATTTTGCTCGAAGCTCTTTCGTAGGGATCGTTCTTCTTAGCGATCCGGATATTTCATATCCGGTGTAATGGAATCGAAAAACCAAAAGGGGAGCCCCATGGCCCGTCCGAGAGTCAACAAGAAACAGGACATTCTCCAGGCTGCCACCGGTCTGTTTGCCGCACAGGGATTCGACGGCACCACCACCCTGCAGATATCCAAAGAGGCCGGCATTACCGAGCCGGTGATCTATTACCATTTCAAGGGGAAAGACGACCTCTTTACCCGTATCATCATCACTGCCTTTGCAAAATTTTTTTCGCAGATGGATACCCTGCCGTCGAAAACCGAGACCGAGTTTGAAAAAATCGAAAACCTCATCTCCCTGCACCTGGATATTGTCAAAGAGATGCCCGACGAGATCTACCTGGCGGTCAGTACCTGTCCGTCCCGCCTAAAGGATCCGGAAGGCATCTGCCGTAGGAGCGTTCGAGAGATGCGCCGGCGTCTCAAGGCGTATCTTGCCGGATGCCTGGAAAAGGGGATTCGGCAGGGCGAATTTCATTCGGTGCCGCTGGACGCTACGGTGAACCTTCTCAGCGCGCTGCTCAACGGCCTGATCCGCCAGCGGGGCCTGAAGTTGAAGGAAGTCAAAGGGGTTAAAGAGACCGCGGTGGAATTCTGTCGCCGCAGTTTGGTGAAAAACGCCTTTGGGCACAGATAACGGCCGAGCCCCGTGCCCTTTATAACTTGTTTCCATTCATAAATGAGCAATTATCGTTCCCGGAGAAATTCGTTGGAAAAAACCTGTTCTGCTTCAAATGATGTGTCGTTAACATCCAAAGGCGAGGCCTGGGATTTCCGGCGCCTGTTTCAACCCCGGACCGTGGCGGTCATCGGGGTGTCCCTGGAACGGGACCGGCATCCGGCAAACGTTATTTTTAATAAAATCAATCTACGCTATCCGGTGGATGTCTTTCCGGTGAACCCCCGGGGGGGCGACCTGTTCGGCCAGAAGGTCTATACCGGTATCGAAGCCATTCCCCATTCCGTCGATCTTGCGATTATCGCAGTTCGGGCGGAATATTCCCTGGATACCCTCAGGGCCTGTATCGATGCCGGGGCCGGCGGGGCAACCATCATTTCCGGAGGGTTTGCCGAGGTGGGGCGGCTCGATTTGCAGGAGGAGCTGGCCCAACTTGCCCGGAAACACCGTTTTCCGTTTATCGGGCCCAACTGTCTGGGCATTTATGTTCCCGGTCGTATCGACACCTTTTTTATCCCCAGTGAGCGGATGATCCGGCCCGAGGTGGGCAAGGTGGCTCTGGTCAGCCAGAGCGGTGGTGTGCTGGTCGATCAAATGACCAAATTCGCCGAACTGGGGATCGGTTTGTCGGTGGGGGTCAGTATCGGCAACAAGGCGCTGGTTCGAGAACTGGACCTGTTAAAATACCTGGCCCAGGATCCGGAAACCCGAGTGATCGCATTTTACATCGAAGGGTTTGCTCCCGGCGAAGGGCGGGAATTTGTGACCGCCGCCCGCGGCTGCGCCAAACCGGTGATCGTTTTAAAAGCCGGCAAGACCCGTGAAGGGATGCGGGCCGTTTCCAGCCACACCGCTTCCATGGCCGGCGACTACGCGGTATTTTCTGCGGTGCTGGCCCAGCACGGCATCGTCGAAGCGGCCAACGAACTCGAGCTGGTCTCGTTTTGCGAGGTGCTGAGCTGTTATCAGGAGTCCATCGACGGCCGGGTGGGCATCATCAGTGGCAGCGGCGGACACGGTGCACTGGCGGTGGACATCTGCGGTCGGCGCGGTTTGTCCGTTCCGGTGATCGATCCCCGGAAGCAGGCCGAGATTCGCGCCGATCTGAGCCCCAGCGTGCAATCCATTGCATCCCTGGGCAACCCCATCGACCTCACCGGCAGTGCCACGGACAGTGATTTTCTGGAGGCCGCCGAACATCTGTCCCGGATTCCGGAGCTCGATTGCATTATTATGCTGCTCCTCCCGTATTCGCCGGAGATTACCTCGGATATCGGCGCCCGTTTGAGCCGGGTCTGCAAACGCTACGACAAACCGCTGGTGGCCTATGTCCCCCATGTGGATCGATACCGGATGCTCATCGAGGGGTTTGAATTCAACGGGGTTCCGGTGTCTCCGTCCATCAAAGGGGCGGTGTTGATGGTCGAAGCCCTTCGGAGGTCCCAGCCATGTTGAACAACCAGATCAAGACCGTACTCGAGGCATCCCGTGCCCGGGGATGGGTCACCGAACCCGATGCCAAGCATCTGCTGTCCGCCGCCGGGCTGACCGTGCCGCGTTTTACCACGGTCACGGAACCCGGAGAAATCGAATCCGCCGCCGCCGGCATCGGATTTCCCCTGGCGGCCAAGATCGTTTCCGGCCGGATCCTCCACAAGTCGGATCACGGGGGTGTGAAAACGGGGATTACCACAAAGAATGAACTGACGGCTGCATTTGAAAGGTTCAGCCGTCTGGACGGCTTCGAGGCGATGCTGGTGGAAGAGATGGTCTCCGGTCTGGAGCTGATCATTGGTGCCAAAATTGACGAACAATTCGGGCCGGTGGTCCTTCTGGGTATCGGCGGCACCGGCGTCGAGATCTACCAGGACGTGAGCTTGCGTATGGCGCCGGTGGGTCCCGATGATGTGGCGTCCATGATCAAGGGCCTCAAGGCCGGCCGGCTGCTTTCCGGATACCGGGGGGGCGTGGTGGTTGATGCCGACGAACTGACCCGGACCATGATCTGTTTTTCTGAATTTGTTATGGCATCCGCGGAGATGATCGTCTCCATCGATCTGAACCCGGTCATGTGTTCGGTGGAAAAGTGCGTTGTCGCCGACGCCCGGATCATGCTGCCGGAGATCGAAGAATCCAAAAATATATGATATAGAAAAATTTTTTAACTGAAAAAAAAGGAAAATACGGCAGAAAGACTTGTCGGAAAAATATGAAGAAATACGGGTCTAACAGAAGAAGCCATCTCAAAATAAAGATTTTGGTTCAAGATCCCCCGCTGAAACCCAGCGGGATAAAAAGGCGGAGCCGAGTTTTAACCCGCCCCGTCTGTTGACGGGATCTTCGACACGCATACTTCAAGTATGTCGAGGACTTAAAACAAGGTTCCAACGCCGAGATTGGGCCAAAAGATTATTTTGAGATAGCTTATAGAATCATATCCCCCTGAACCCATAACCCATTAAGAGGTGCCGAATGTTGCCGTTTGACGAGGCTGTTGAAAAGTTCAAAGAGGTCTTAAAAGATGATCCCCAAAATGCCGAAATATGGTGCAGCTGGGGTGTGGCCCTGATAGAGATGAAGAAATATGATGAAGCTGTCGAGAAATTTGAAAAGGCCGCAGAGATCAGCCCGAACCATCCTTCG